>NZ_JAVETM010000003.1:0-166939 GCF_034006065.1 Desulfobotulus sp.
CCTCCTGGCGCTCATGGTCCAGACGACTCACCGCCATCCGGTTGCGGGCCAACACAGCGGGCTTTTTCAGACCGTCAAACAGGTTGACGGACAAAGAGAGGGTCAGCCGGGTCTCATCCTTCACCTGGTCGGAAAGGGCGTAGTTATCCGCAGACTGCCCGTGGGAAAGGCTGAGATCGGCCTTGGGGAGGTAGGCGCTTTTTGCCTGACGCACCCCCTCTTCGGCCATGTCCCTTGAAAGGGCAAGAATTTTCAGCTCACTTCTGCCCGCCTGCATCCTCTCCCGCAGAAGCACTTCCTTTTCCAGGGAAGGAAGGTTCTCAAAATCGGAAAAATCCAGATCAGAAAGCCCAAGTGAAAGCCCTGTTGTACGGGAAAGCTGGTTCATGGCCTTAGCCACCGCCGCATCCGCCCGCATCCAGGCCTGTTCCGCATCATCCAGCACCACCTTGATCTTCAGATAATCGGCTTTACGAATCACCCCCACCCCGTGGCGGCTCAGGGCATGCCCGTATTCCTGACGATAAAGGTTACGGGCACTCTGGGCCACTTCCCGCTCCGCCAGAGCCCGGTGTACCCCAAGGAAGGCTAAAGCCACCTCCAGCCGCACATCCTGACGCAGACCTTCCATCAGGGCCTCCTGCACCCCGACCTGACTGCGGGCCACAGCAAGGAGACTCTGATCCTGAAATCCGGAAAAAAGGTTCCACCGAGCCGCGATCTTCCATGCGGCATTTTCATCATTTTCAAAAAGGGTACTGTCGTTCAGGCGATGGGCCGTGTAGGAGGCATCCACACCGGGAAGAAAGGCCGCCTTCCTTTCCCTGACCCCCTCTTCGGCCTGACGCCGGGAGATTTCATACATTTTCACGATATCCCGGTTCTCCAGAGCCGCCTCCATGAGGTTTGCCAGGCAGCGGTTTGCCTCCGAGGCCAGGGCCGGTCCTGAAAGGAGAAGGAGCAGGGCAAAAAGGCAACACCTCATGCCGGATATCTGCAAAGAACTTTTCATGGGAGATCTTCCTTATGTTCCGCATCTTTTCATGGCCGCATGCCTTCAGATGGCAAAACGCCATGCGCCTTGGGGTTTTTAGGTGAAAACGCTGTCATCCCGTTTCTTCTCAAAACCGATGAAAAAGGCGAGAAGTGCGGGAATCACAAAAAGGGTGAACACCGTGGAAAGGGCAAGCCCCCCCAGAATCACGCTCCCAAGCCCCCGGTACAGTTCGCTGCCCGCTCCCGTGGAAAGGGCTAAGGGCAGCATGCCGAAAATGGAGGTGGCGGCACTCATGAAAATGGGCCGGATACGGGTACGCACCGCCTCCCGCACCGCTTCCACCCCATAAAAGCCCTCGTAGCGCACGTTGTTCAGGGACTGATGCACAATGAGAATGGCGTTGTTCACCACCGTTCCCACAAGAATGATGAAACCCAGCATGGTCACCACGTCAAAACCCTGGGGTGCCACAAAGGCATCCACCAGACGCAGGCCCATGAACCCTCCGGCTGCGGCCAGAGGTACGGTGAACATGATGATGAGGGGATAAAAAAAGTTCTCAAACAGGGCCGCCATAAGCAGATAGGTGATGGCAACGGCCAGAAGAAAGTTCCACTGCAGGGCATTGCGGGTCTGGGTGAGCTTGTCCGCGTTGCCGCCGATGCCGATCTCCACGCCGGGAAGCCTACCCGCCTCCTGCATGGGACGAATCACGCCTTCGGAAAGAATATCAATGGCCTCCTGCAGGGGAATAGAGTCCGGCGGGGTCACCTGAAGTCGTACATGGCGCTTTCTTTCCAGATGGTTCACCTGGGTCATGCCCTGGGTATAGACAAGGCTTGCCACATCCCCCACCCGCACAAGGGAACCCTGGGGGTTCACAAGGGGGATGTTGAGCAGCGCCTCCGGAGTGCGGGCCCTGTCCTTTGGCCCTTTCAGCACGATATCCAGCTGGCGATCCCCTTCAGGCCGGAATTCATCGATCTTTCTGCCGTCCATGAGCACATCCACATACACACCGAGATCGCTTTCCGTAAGGCCGATGGCCGCAAGCCTCTCTTTCATGGGAATGAAATTGGCTTCGGGATAGGCCGTTTCCAGGGAAGGCACGGGCCTCACCTGAGCGCCCTGCATGGCCCCCATGATGGATCCGTAAAGCTGCCCGCCTGCGGCGATGATGAGATTGAGATTATCTCCCGTGATATCCACATCAATGGTGCGGCTTCCGCCCAGATCATCCTGAAAGATCCCCGCCTGAAAGCTGACCCCGAACATGTCCGGAATCTCGCGGATAATGCGGGTGAAGAGGGGAATCATGCCAGAAGCTTCCGTTTCATGGGCCGAGACCGCGCCCACAAGACTCAGCTGCTCCGTACCCACGTACCAGATGTCGGAAATCCGGGGAACTCCGTCCTTCCACTCTTCCTCAAAGTAAGGCCGGGTTTCCTCCTTGATGAAGTCTCCCACAGCCGTGCGCTTTTCCACAGAACTGCCCGGCGGCGGAATAAGAATATTGATCACAAGGTTCCGGTTGCCCTGGGGCAGATATTCCGCCTTGGGTGCCAGGCCCACGACAATGGCAAGGGCAATGCCCGTAAAGGCCAGCACACAGAACACCCGGGTCATCCAGTTCTGAAGGAAAAATCCCGCAATGCGCATGATGTTCAGGTGGATGAAGGCACCAAAGGCATAGATCAGCCCCTTTTTTTCCTGAACCGGCTTTTTGGCGTATCCGTAAAGGCGGTTCATGATGGTGGGAATAACGGCAATGGACACAAGAAAGCTGAAAAGGATGGCAAAGGTAATGGCAATGGCAATGTCCCGGAAAAGCTGGCCCGCCTCTTCCTGAATAAAGATAACGGGCAGAAATACCGCCACTGTGGTGGCTGTGGAGGCAAAAATAGCTCCCTGAACCTCCCTTGCGCCATCATAGGCGGCCCGGAAGGCGGACTTACCAAGGCTTCGGTGACGGTCAATGTTCTCCAGCACCACGATGGCGCTGTCCACCAGCATGCCTACGGCAAAGCTGATGCCCGCAAGGCTCACCACGTTGAGGTTACGGCCGAAGATCCAGAGAAAAATGAAGGTGCCGATGATGGAAACGGGAATGGCAAGGGCTGTGGTCAGGGTGGCGCTGGCGCTGCGCAGGAAGGTGAACAGTACGATGATGGCGAGGATGCCGCCCACCATGACGTTCTGCTTCACAAGATCAATGGCCTTCAGAATATAGGAGGCATCCTCATAGACACACTGCAGCTTCAGGCCCTGATCCTTGAGAACCCGCGCGTTCATGTCGTCAATGACAGCCAGCACCCTTTCCACCAGATCCACCACATTGGCGCCTTCTTCCTTGCGTATGCCAAGCGCAATGACATCATCCCCGTTCTGCTGCACGGAAAACTGCACGGTCTCATAGCCGTAATAGGCCGTGGCGATGTCTCTCAGGTAAACCCGTTTCAGACCATCATCATAAATGACCGTGTTCAGGGCGTCTTCCGGTGTCTGGAACTGACTTACGGTGCGGATGCGGTAATCCTTTTTGCCGATGCCGAGAACTCCTGCGGATACGTTGCGATTGGCTCCCCGGATACGGGCCGTCACCTGGTCGATGGTGAGCTTGTTACGGGCCATCTTCTCCGGATCAATCTCAATGTGGATCTCCGTTTCCGTACCCCCGCCCACAAAAAGAGCACCCACACCCTCCACGCGCTCAATGTACTGGCGCAGCTCATTTTCAAAATAGCTGCGGTAGGTGTTGATGTGCCTCGGGTTGTCGGGAAGGGTTTTCAGCATCACCCACATCACGGGATTGGACTGGGCTCCGGAAGCCTCGATGGAGGGATTCTGCACGTTGTCGGGATAGTTGCCCACCTCGTTCATCTTGTTGGAAACCCGCAGAAGGGCCGCATCCAGGTCACTGCCCACGGGAAAGGTAAGGGTGATTTCCCCGTAGTTGTTGTAAGAAGCGCTTTCCATCTTCTCTAAACCCTGAAGACCCTTGAGCACCTCTTCCTGCTTTTCAATGACCTCCTGCTCCACCTCATAGGGGGTGGCACCAGGCCAAGTGGTGCGCACGGAAATTTTGGGCTTTTCCACATCCGGTGTGAGCTGTTTGGGGAGTTTTGAAAGTCCGATGAGACCGAAGAGCAGCACAAGAATCACGGCCACAGCCACGGTAATGGGCTTTTCAATGGCATAGCGAATGGTATCCATCAGCGTTCTCCCCGCACAGAAACGGCCTGTCCGGGCCGCAGGCGTTCATTGCCCTCCACCACAACGGACATGCCGCTTTTCAGGCCATTGGCCAGAAGCCCCATCTGGCGGCCCTCATAGGTCAGCACCGTAACGGGCATGAAAAGGGCCTTGCCTTCTTCAATCACATACACCCCGTCCCCGCCCGGGCTTCGCACCAGGGCATCCCGGGGGGCCAGAATCGCGGCCCGCTTTTCCGAAACCGGCACCCGCACCGTAACGGACATGTTCTCCGCAAGGGGACCTGTGTAGGGAAAACGCAGGCGTAAAACCACGTTTTTGGTTTTGGGGTCTGCCACGGGCCGGATACCTTCCATCACCCCCGTGCCCTCAAAGGCATAGGCATGGAGCAGCACGGGGAGTCTTGCACCCTTCTCGGCAAAACGCACCACGGATTCGGCCACAGCCACCTGAACAAAAAGCTCATCGAGCTTTCCAAGACGACAAAAGGGCTGCCCCGGCTGGCTCCAGTCTCCCACATCCACGGATTTTTCCAGCACAAGGCCGTCAAAGGGTGCCCGGATTTCGTATTTCTCCAGACGGATTTTCAGAATTTCAATTTCCCGGAGCTGGGCCTCCCGCTCCTTTTCCAGACCGGCATAGGTAAAACGCAGCTCATCATAGGTGGCCTCGCTCGTCGCTTCCTTACGGAAAAGCTCGGTGTAGCGATCAAGATTCTTCCGGCTATGCTCCATGCGCACATCCAGCTGGGCCAGCCTTGCCCGCTGCAGGCCCAGCTGGGTTTCCAGCACCCGGCTGTCAAGGCGCAGCAGCACATCCCCCTTTTTCACCTTATCCCCTTCCCGGAAATGCACGGAAAGCACCCGGCCTCCCTCTTCCACGGAAAGGTGGCCTGCGGTTTCAAAATAAAGGGTGCCGATCATCTCCGCATGTTCCGCCACCACACCGTCATTTACCCGGCTCAGCACCACACCCGCAGCAGGCCCTTGGGCATAGGCGCTTCCCAGGATCAGGCAAAACCATATTCCACATCCAAGCAGCGCAGATTTTTTCACAGGGGATGTCTCCTTGTTCCAGGTTATGCGTAAAAATAGACGTCTTTTTTTAAGTCCAATGATTCCGGACTTACGGACTTCAGGCTCAGGATGTCTTCACGCTTCCGGCTCCGGCTCCACGCCTTTTCCCTCCTGCAAGGAACGTGTACCTTCAAGGGGGGAGGCAATCCGTCCACGACCGATGCGGGCTGTGATCTTTTCCATGAGCTCCAGATGCTGTCTACGCTCATCCGCATCCAATACCTCCAGAATGTCCCGGCTGTAGCGTTCCTTGATGGCCCTGTGATCCATGAAAAGCCGCTCTCCCCCCGGTCCCAGGGAAACCAGCACAATGCGCCGATCCTCTTCGGAGCGCGTCCGCACCACAAAATCCTTGGCCACAAGCTTATCCATGATGGCCGTCAGGGTGCTGCCACCGATAAAAAGATGCTCTGCGATGTCTCCCATGCGGGAAGGCCCGTTTTTTCCGAGAAAAACCACCACCTGCAACTCCTGCAGGCTCACCCCCGTTTCAATGAAAATGCTGAGACAGTTCTGTTCCAGCACCCGGATGCTGTAGAGCATCTGCTCCATGAAGCCCACAAGGCGACCCACCTGCTCTTCGAGAATATCCTCTTCCATATGGACCCTATGTATTTCCCATTCCGATATACTTCCGATCCTGACTTATTTCTGATCTTTAAAATTTCAATTTTTGAACTAAATACCCATACGCCTCTCCAAAAGAACTGTCAAAGGATATTTCGAGAACCTAAACTTCAGGCTCTGCGGCCTCCTCGCATGCCTCCCTACCCATCATTCAGCCAAAAACCCCGGTTTTTTCAGTCCTTCCAGCTGACGCATAAAGAGCAGCAACACCAGAAGAGAAAACAGGATATTGGAAAGGGGAAGGGCCAGCCACACGCCATAAAGTCCCAGGGTTTTCGGTAAAAAGGCCAGGAAGGGCAGCTGGATGAGCATGTTACCCACCGCAATGAGAGTGGCTTTCTGCGCCATGCTCATGGACTGGAAAAAACTCGCCGCCAGCACGATGAAACCATCCAGAAAAAGGGCAAAAAGGTGCAGACGCATGCCAAGAGCCGCTGCATCAAAGAGATCGGGATCTTCTTTCACAAAAATGGAAACCGCCCACATGGGGTACAGTACCAGGGAAAGGGTCAACAGCACTCCAGAGCCCAGTACCACCCAAAGCCCCAGACGAACCACCCTGCGGATGGCCCGCGCCTGACCCGCTCCGAAAAAGTGGCTCACCAGGGGCTGCATGCCTCCGGCAACCCCTTCGGCAAACATGTAGTAAAAGGCCATCACATAGCCCACAACAGCGAAGGCCGCCACCTGTACCGCACCGCCGTATTTCATGAAAAGGGTATTGTGCAGGAGGATTTCAAAGCTGATGTAAAGGTACATGACCATACTGGAAAACCCGGCACCCAGAATGGCTGCCCAGAGGCGGGGACGAAGCCTGAAATGCCTGTGTCCAAGGCGTACCCGGCCGTAAGACCCCAGGATAAAAAAAAGACCCATGGCAACGGAGAGGCTTTCTGCCACTACCGTGGCCAGGGCCGCACCCTTCAGCCCCCATCCGAAGTGGGCAATGAAAAGATAGTCAAGGCCGATATTGCCCAGCGCACCTGTAACAATGCAGAAGGTGGCAAGCCTTGGGGCTCCAAGATTCCGGATCCAGAGGGGAAGGGCGATGCTGCCCAACACCACAGGCGCGGAAAAACCCATGACACGGAGGTATTCCGTCCCAAAGGCCTCCACCGGTCCCCTTGCCCCCTGAAGCGCCAGGAAAAAGGCGCTCCCCTGAATCAGCAGCAGGCCCGTGAGGCCTCCCAGAAAAAGAAGAAGCCAGAACCCCTGTCCCAGAATTTCTCCAGCCCTTTCCCTTTCTCCTGCACCCTGAAAAATGGCGCACTGCACGCCCCCTCCCATGCCCACCATAAGTCCCACACCAAAAAGAACCCCGATCCAGGGCCAGGCCATGTTGATGGCCGCAAGCCCCTCCACGCCCAGAAAATGACCGATGAACATCCCATCCACAATCTGATACATGCCGCTCACCATGAGGGCCGCCACAGAAGGAAGGGTGTAGTGCCGGAAAACCCGGGCGATGTTTCTGGATTCTATCTTCATAATGCCTATTCCCTTTTGATTACAGGACATCCCTTGGCCATCAGCCGACAGAATTCCTGGTACTCCGACGCATCCAGGGCCTTTTCAAAGGCCTTTGCCGTGCGCCTGTAAACATTGTCTTCTTCCTTTTCCAGACTGAAGGACTTTTCCGTTGCCTGGAGAAGGGTGGCCCGCCCATCCTCAGGACAGGGAATGCGCCTCAGATATCCCCGGCCTTCGAGTTTTCTCGTCATGGCACTGGCCGAGGCCTTACTCACCTTCATGGACTGAGCCAGATCCGTAAGGCGCATACCTCCAGGCTCTGCCATCAGGGCATAGAGGTAAACCATTTCACTGTGCGTCAGCTCCAGGCTGCCGCTTTCCCGGGCAATCTCCCGCCAGAGCTGCCACATGTGTGATTCCAGTTTTTTAAGACTCTTTGTGAGATCCATGTCCCTCCTCTCCCCTTTTTGTTAGTAAGCCTAACTAATAAAAATTCCCCTGTCAAGCTCCCCAAAGGAGCTTCTCCCGAAGTCCAAGCCATCCCAATCCATAAATCAAAAGACCTTCCAGATCCCCCCACAGGAAAAACCCCATGGTCTCCGCCCCTCCCCTTTTATGCATCCTGAAACAAAAAAAGCGCAGCCCACAGGGGATGCGCCCTTTGTTAAGATCTCATCAAAGGCCCACAAGGGGCCTTGATCCCTATTCTTCCAGCCTCACCCGCACGGAATGGGCATGGGCCTCAAGCCCCTCAATGCCCGCAAGGTGCATGACATCGGAAGCTTCCTTCAGAAAAGCCTCCCGCGTATAAGAAATGAGGCTGGTCTTCTTCACAAAATGATCCACCCCGAGAGCCGAGGCAAAACGGGCCGTGCCTGCGGTGGGCAGTACGTGGTTGGGGCCTGCGATATAGTCCCCCATGGGTTCCGGCGTATGGCTGCCGCAAAAAATAGCCCCTGCGTTGCGCACCTTTCCGATCCAGGACAGGGGCTCTTCCATGAGCAGCTCCAGATGCTCCGGCGCAAGACGGTTGGACACTTCAAAGGCCTGCTCCAGGGTATCCACCACAAGGATGGCTCCGAAATCCCGCAGGGAAGCCTCGGCAATTTCCCGTCGCGGAAGACGGGCCACCTGGATCTCCAGCTCGGCCTTCACTTTCTGGGCAAAATCCCCATCCGGGGTGACCAGAATGGCGGAAGCCAGGGGATCATGCTCGGCCTGGGACAGAAGGTCTGCCGCCGCATAAGCCGCAGGGGCAGAGCCATCGCTGATGACCAGAATCTCCGAAGGCCCTGCGATCATGTCAATGCCCACGGTGCCGGACACCAGCTTTTTGGCAAGGGTCACCCAGATATTGCCCGGCCCCACAATGACATCCACCCTGGGCACCTGGGCCGTTCCCCAGGTCATGGCCGCAATTCCCCAGGCGCTGCCCGCCCGGATCACCGTGTCGATGCCCACCTTCCGGGCCGCCACCAGCAGATGCGGGTTCACGGAGCCGTCCGCCATGGGAGGCGTGGTCATGATGAGCCTTTTCACCCCTGCGATGCGGGCCGGGATACCGCCCATGAGTACGGAAGACACAAGGGGGGTCATGCCGCCGGTGGCGCCGGGAACATAGACCCCCGCCGCATCCACGGGTTTCACAAGCTGGCCCAGCATCACCCCGTCCCTCGGGGTGTCAATCCAGGAATTCTGCACCTGCCTTCTGTGGAAGGAGGCGATCTGCTCCACGGCCCGGTCCAGGGCCTTCATGAAGGCAGGGCTGACGGCCTTTTCCGCAGCGTCCATCTCCGCCTCGCTCACGGCAAGGGCATCTTCCGCCAGATCCGGGGCATCAAAACGGCGGGTATATTCCAGAACCGCCGCATCCCCGCGGGTCCGGACCTCTTCAAGAATCCGGGCCACCTGGGCCGTCATGTCTTCTGTTTCACCAAGCCCTCTGGCCACAATGGCCTGAAGCCGGGCTTCCGCCTCTTTTGAGGGATATTGCAACATTTCCATAGGAATTATCTCGCCTGGATGGGTTGATCTTTGTCTTCTTTTTCCGTCCGATTTCCTCAGATCCGATGAAACGAGGCCTTCATACCACAACAATGATCTTTTGTGTAAGCAGAAGGCCTTTTTTTCCCTTTTCAGGTCCAATACAGATCCCTGAACAGGGTCACGCTGTCCGCTTTCGTCCACAGGCCAAGATACCCCACAAGCTCACGGTCAGCCTCAAAATCCATCACCGCCTCTTCTTCAAGAAAGGCACGAATCCGCCTTCTTTCCAGAATCACGCCCAGGGTTTTCCACACCCCCGATTCCACGGGCCGGTCCACGCGCGCCCGCTCCATGCGCCTGCCGTTTTTAAATTCAAAGAGAATGGCGTTATCTTCCAGGGCATTGATGCGGAAAACAAAATAATTATCCGCATCCCGGATGCCAAAGGCCAGCCCCCCAGCCTGGTCAATCCGGCCGCCCAGGGGTTTTACCTGAACCCGGACGACCCCTTGCCGGATGCGGCTTTTACGGGCCACGAGCAGGGGGAAATAGTAATATGCGCCAATGGCATCAAGAAAATCCTGGTACCGCCTGCCCAGAAAACGCCCCATGGCTCCGGAAACCCCTGCCGCAAACCAGGAACCAAAACCAGTCCCTTCCTGAAGCAGGCCTTCCTCCGCCCTTTTCCAGTTTCCCGTCACACGGTAAAAGCCCTCGGGCGTCTCCTGGCTTGTCGGCCAGAGCCGCTCATATTGGCCATCCATAAAGGCCTGGGCAAGCGTATCGATTCTTCCCTGACCTTCAAGATCCCCATCCAGCCAGCGACTCGCAGCCAGAAGACGACCAAGCTGTTCGAAAATCCCATGCCCCGTATCCGCATCCTGACCCGTAAGGAGAGCTTCCACAAAATCACTCTGCACCCGGGTTTCAAGGCCCATGCGCTCCAATACCCGGGCCATGCAGCGGATGCGCAGGGATCGGTCAAAATAAGCCCCAGTTCCCCCACCGATCTGGAGGTGAATGTAATTGTCCTCCGGCCTGTCCGAGGCCAGTCCGTCCAGAGTGACGAAAAGCCCCATAAAACTCACGCTGAGGTTGAGATAATCTTCGGAAACAAAAAGATAACCCTGAGAGTTTCCCTCGGTTTCTTCAAAAAATCCCCCCTCAATTTCTTCCGCTCCCTTGGCGGATCCAGAATCCGGCCTGTTCCAGGGAATTCCCGGATGGGTAAGCCCCCGCCACAGGGCCCGGAAGGGGCGGCTGGTCACATCATAGGCGTCCACCTCATCGCAGGAGGTGAGCCCGAAACGCAGGCCCCCGCCCAGATCCACGGCAAGGAGGGAAAAGGGCAGGCAGAGCCTGAGCCGAACGGCATTGGCCGACGCCTCGGTGGACGCACCAAAGCGCAGCATGGCTTTCAAGGCCATGTCATGGCAGACCCGGACAATATCGTGCACCGTACGGCAACTCCAGGCCTCAGGCGCATCCCCCTCCAGGGTCAGAGGCGTCGTGAGATCCAGAAAAATCTGCATGCGCAGGCGCAAAGGGCTGGCAAAAAGAGGGGCTGCCTGGGTCAGGGCCGTGGTCAGGGCCTCGCCTGCAATGCCTTCGTACACCTTCTGACCACTGGCCCAGAGGGTGATGGGCTCGCCCTGTCCCAGAATCTTTGTGGCGCCAGATAAGTCAAAGAGCGCCGGAACCCCGAACTCCCGCGCCACAGAGGCCAGATGGCAGGCCATGTCCCCTTTTTCCGCAATGAGGCCCTTTACCCTCCTCACCCAGGGGGTCACGGCGGTGGATGCCCAGGGAATCACCAGAATGGTATCTTCTGAAAAATCAGGAATTTCTGAAACTTTTTCCGGATTTTCAAGAACCCATACCCGACCGGAAGCAAGACCCGCAGCCGCGCAACGTCCCCCTTCCATACGCAGCCGGGCTTCCACAGGTTCTCCCTTTCCCCCTCCCTCCCCCGGATCCAGAGCCGGGTGCAGGGGGCGTACCTGCAAAAGAAAAAGCCTGTCCCTTCCATCCACCGCCCACTCCACATCCAGAGGCCTGCCAAAATGGCTTTCCAGACGACAAGCCATTTCCCAGAGTTCCCGGAGCAGGGGCCTTTCCGCCTCAGCGCCCTCGCCATGGGGCAAAAAACTTTCTTTTTCCAGCACCCAGGAAAACTGGGGCGAAAGGCGGCCTCCCACCAGGCCTTCTCCCAGCCCGCAGAGGGCGCTCACCCATATTCTCGCCCTTTCACGCCCCAGGGGATCCGCCGTATACAGCACCCCGCTCAACCGGGGTTCCACCATTTCCAGAATCAGCACGGCCATGGGCGTTTCCCGGTAATCCAGACCCTGGGCCATGCGATAGGCCATGGCTGCGGAAGTAAAAACGCTGGCCATGACCCGCTTGCAGGCTTCAGCGATCTTTTCCGGCGCAACATGCAAAACGGAAAGGTACTGCCCCGCAAAGGAGGCCTCCCCGTCTTCCCCCATGGCGCTGCTCCGCACAGCCAGGCTAAGCCCCTCACGGTCCGCAGCCAAACGCGCCACCGCCCCTTTCAGGGCGGAAACAATGGCCTCGGGCAAGGGCGTTTCAAGAATACGCGCACGAATCTTCTCGCAGGTTTCTTCCATAATCAGTGGATTTTCCCCGTCCATCCCTGCCATGTATCTTCCGATTTCTCCGGCCAGTCCGCTTTCCCCGAGAAAAAGATGCCAGGCCCGGGTCGTCAGCACAAAGCCCCGGGGAATCCTCAGATCCAGATGCCGTTTCACTTCCCCAAGATGGGCGGCCTTGCCTCCCACTGCGCGTCCTCTTTCCGCAGAAATGTCGTCCAGCCCGAGAATGAGCGGATCGGAAGCTCTGCCAGCCGGAGGGATCAGGGCTTCCCGCGCTGCCCTGTGGAGACTTTCCACAGGAAGAAGGGAAAGATCCGTCTCCGTCCAGGACAGACGACGCAGGGCCTCCACCATGCCTTCCAAGGTAGCGAAAAGCGCCTCCGCCCTTTCTTCCACAGCAGACAGGGTGAAAGGTCGGGTGTCGTAATACATCTGCTCCAGCTCTGCCATCTGCGCATGAATTTCGCGATGCCCCTCAAGAAAGATCCGGAAATTCCGGTATCGCTCCGCCTGGGCTTCGTGCAGGGTGGGAAGCAGAATGCACTCCCTGATCCAGTATTTTCGTGAAAAGGGCATGGAATCCTCCGGCTGTCATTAAGTGACCCATCATACCGTCCTTTCAAGCCACGAGGCAACGCCTTTCCCCTCCGGCCTGTTCCAGAGCAAAACCTGGCGGGAAGAGAAATCCCGCGCTAGGCCCATGGCAGCGATTCCTCCTTAAAAGACCCAATCCCCCTTCTCAGATTTCCGGGAATACCGCCCACGCCAAGGCCTCCTCTTGCCCCCCCACCCATAGGGATATTGACAAGACCTTCCCTTGCGTGGATAACCCTTTCCCATTTCAGCGGATACGCAAAAGAACTCCGCGATGCACGAGAACCCATCCCGGAACCGCCTTCCTTTAAAACGGTTTCCATCCCGAAAGGGGGTTTTTCATGACCAGACGCATCCACAATTTCAACCCAGGCCCTGCGGCCCTGCCCCTGTCCGTTCTGGAGGAAGTGCAGGCGGAAATGCTGGATTTCAGGGGATCGGGCATGTCCATCCTGGAAATCAGCCACAGATCCGATCTTTTCGGTGAGGTGCTGACCGAAACCCGCAACCGGGCCAGACGACTTTTCGGCCTGCCAGACAACTACCGCGTGCTTTTCATTCAGGGCGGGGCCAGCCTTCAGTTTGCCATGGCACCCTTAAACCTTCTTGGCGAAAAAGACAGGGCCGACTACATCAACACCGGCACCTGGGCCACCAAGGCCTTTGAGCAGGCGATCCTTCTCGGTAAAAAAGTACGCTACGCCGCCTCTTCCGAAGAAAAGGCCTTTTCCTTTATTCCCAAAACCGCAGATTTTGACCCTGAAGCCCGTTATGTGCACATCACCTCCAACAACACCATCCGGGGCACCCAGTGGCAGACCTATCCGGATACCCATGGTATTCCCCTTGTCTGCGACATGTGCTCGGACATCTTCAGCAGGCCCGTTCCCGTGGAAAAATTCGGGCTGATCTACGCCGGAGCCCAGAAAAACATGGGGCCTGCGGGGCTGACCCTGGTCATCATCCGGGAAGATCTTCTCGGATGGAACCCGGAGGCCGTCATGCCCACCCTGCTGCGGTACAAAACCTATTCGGATCATTATTCCATGTACAATACCCCGCCCTGCTTCGGCATCTATGTGGCGGAAAAGGTGCTGGCCTGGCTGGAAAAGGACATCGGCGGGCTTGAAAACATGGCGGCCCTGAACCGGGCCAAGGCGGATCGTCTTTACGGAGCCATCGATGCCACAGATTTCTACGCAGGCACCGCCGCCAAAGAAGACCGCTCCCTGATGAACGTGACCTTCCGGCTCAGAAATCACGATCTCGAGCCCCTCTTCATAAAAGAGGCCCTGGCCGCAGGGCTTGGCGGACTCAAAGGGCATAAAAGTGTGGGCGGATGCCGGGCTTCCCTTTACAACGCAACGGGCATGGATGCCGTGGAAAGCCTTGTAGCCTTTATGCAGGATTTTGAAAGACGCATGGGCTGACAAAGGCAGGTATAAGCAGAAAGGCCCAGGAAAAAGGGGGTTTCCCCCTTTTTCCTGGGTAGATTTGGGTAGGTCTGGCAGAATGGAGACGTTCGAGCAGGTGTTGGAAGTCCTCAGGAAAAAAATATCCTTAAGGACGCTAAAGACTTTAAAGTCCTTAAAGACCTTAGTTTTAAAGTCCTTAAGGCCCTTACCCCACCCCTTTTTCCTGAACCCCGAAAGGAAAAAATGCCCATGACAGACAAAAAATTTCAGAATCGCAGCCCTCTGACCGTCTTTCTCATCTTCCTGCGCCTTGGCCTCACCTCCTTTGGCGGCCCCATCGCCCATCTCGGATACTTCCGGGAGGAATTTGTCAGTCGGCGCAAATGGCTGACGGAAAAAAGTTACGCAGACCTCGTGGCCCTCTGTCAGTTCCTTCCGGGGCCTGCCAGCAGTCAGGTGGGCATTGCCATCGGCCTTTCCCAGGCGGGCTACACCGGAGCCCTTGCCGCCTGGCTGGGCTTCACCCTGCCCTCGGCGTTCGCCCTCATCCTCTTTGCCCTGGGCATTTCCCACTACGGGGATATGCTTTCTCCGGGCGTTCTCCACGGTCTCAAGATCGTGGCCGTGGCCGTGGTGGCCCATGCGGTGTGGGGCATGGCCAAAAGCCTGTGCACGGATACCCTGAGAATCAGCATCATGGCCCTTGCCACCTGCTGGGTGCTGCTCTTTCCCACGGCCCTGGGGCAGGTACTTGTCATTCTTGCAGCTGGACTCTTCGGCGCCCTTTTCTTCAAAGCCCAGGCCGCCACAGCCCAGGACAGCCTGCCCCTCACCCTGGGCCGGAGGGCGGGCTTCTTTTTTCTCTTCCTCTTTTTCCTCCTTCTCGGGGGCCTGCCCCTCCTGGCCAGCCTCTTTTCCCATCCGGCCCTGGCCATGACCGACGCCTTCTACCGCGCAGGCTCCCTCGTCTTTGGCGGCGGACATGTGGTGCTGCCCCTCCTTCAGGCAGCTGTAGTGCCTTCGGGCTGGGTAAGCGGAGACGCCTTTCTTGCGGGCTACGGTGCGGCCCAGGCCGTTCCCGGCCCCCTTTTCACCTTTGCCGCCTTCCTCGGCGCATCCATGCAGAAAGTCCCATCCGGCCTCATGGGTGGCCTCCTCTGCCTCGGGGCCATTTTTCTGCCCTCCTTTCTTCTCGTTTTCGGTGCTCTGCCCTTCTGGGAAGGTTTACGCCGCAGCCGCCGCATGCAAACCGCCCTTGCGGGCATCAACGCTGCTGTCGTGGGCCTTCTCCTTGCCGCCCTCTACACGCCGGTGTGGACCAGCGCCATCTTCAGACCCCAGGATTTCGGTCTTGCCCTCATCGCCTTTATCGCCCTCATGTTCTGGAAGCTGCCACCCTGGCTGGTGGTACTGGGGGCGGGTTTCGGGGGATGGGGAATGAGCCTTTTCTTCTGAAACTCTTTACCCACTTTTCTGACAAACAAAAGAGCGGGGTTTTCCGAAAACCTCCGGAAAACCCCGCTCCAGCATTTTTTCCCGACAAATCCTGCCACCGGAAGACCGTCCGCCGGTTTTCCATGCAATCCTCGTCACCCCGCTCCCCCCATGAGAAGGGAAAAGATGTTTTCCCGGTTCGCATGGCCCTGGGCCTGGGCAAAAAGGCTGGCGTTGGTGAGATTTTTCATCCGGTTCATGTTCATGGATTCTTCGGCGAAATCCACATCCCGTAGAGTCGATACCGCAGACAAGGTCTGCACCCGCGCCGTGGAAAGACTGCGAACCGTACTGTCCACCTGGCCATAGGCAGAACCAAGGCGGGCCCGATTGCCGTTCACCTGCCCCAGGGCCGCATCCACGATCCCCAGTGCTTTCTCAGCACCCTCCATCGTTCTCACATCAATCTCGGCCACGGTTCCCAGATCCGCATGACCCAGACGCCCAGAATTCACCGCACCAATGGAAAAGGTCACGGTCTGACCGGGAAGGCTGCCGATCTGAAAGGCCTTGTCCGTAAAGGTTCCGGAGAGAAGGGGCTGGTTGTTGAAACGGGTGTTGGCCGCGATGTCGTCCATGGCCTGGACAGCCTTGGCAATGTCCGACTGGATGGCGCTCCTGCTTTCCGGCGACTGGCTGGCGTTGGCCGCCTGCAGCACCTTTTCCCGGATACCCTGGAGGGTGGCGGATACGCCGGAAAGGCCTCCTTCGGCCACCTGGGCGATGCTTGCCGCATCACTGGCATTGCGCATGGCCTGGCCAAAGCTGCGGGACTGGGAAAAAAGGGAATTGGCAAGGGTCATGCCCGCCACATCGTCTGCCGCCTTCTGGATGCGCTGCCCGGATCCCAGACGGGAAAGGGCGGTTTCAAAACCCTGCTGCAACCCTGAAAGCCGATGGGCCCCGAACAGACCTGCCGGATCGGTGTTTAATCGGAGAGTCATGGGAGACCTCCTTGTCTCAAGAGGAAATTTCTCCGTGACAGACAATGGGAACACTTCACGGGTATAAAAACTATAACCCATAGATTTTAAATGTCAATTTATTCCGTTTTCCTTCCTCTTTCCGTCTGTCCGCACCTCAAATCCGGCCCTGGAACCCCACGGCTCTCCTGACTTTTCCCCCTTCAGGGGAAATGAGATTTGACTTCCTGGGCTGCCTTTGTCTATGTGTAGGAAATCCTGAAAGCCAAGAAAGGAATTCCCATGCCTACCTTTACCTGGTTCGGTCACGCCAATTTTAAAATTGAATCCTCTGGAAAAACCCTTCTGGTGGATCCTTTTTTTCACCATAACCCCAAAGCCCCTGTGAACCCCGACACCCTCACCCATGTGGACCATATCCTCATCACCCACGATCACAGCGATCATCTGGGAGACGCCCTTGCCATCGCCAACCGAACAGGCGCCTCCGTGATCGCCATTTATGATCTCATCTGCACCCTTGGGGAACAGGGACTTGCCCAGGAAAAGGGACTGGGCATGAACATCGGCGGAAGCCTTGAACTTGACGGCATGAAAATCCGGATGACACCCGCCCTCCATTCTTCCGGCTCAGGAGCACCTGCGGGTTTTGTCGTCACCCTTGCCGATGGCTTTACCTTCTACCATGCGGGCGACACAGCCCTTTTCAGTGACATGACTCTCATTGCCCGCCGCCATTGTCTGGACCTTGCCATGCTGCCCATGGATGGCCGCTTCAACATGGATGCCGAAGATGCGGCGGAAGCCTGCCGTCTCCTCGCATGCAAAAAGGTCATGGCCATGCACTGGGGAACCTTCCCCGTGCTCGCGCAGGACACCCTTTCCTTTGAACAGGCCCTGAAGGAAAAAGCGCCGGATACCCGGCTCATCCCCATGACGCCGGGCGTCCCCCTGTTCCTTGAAAAAACCTGACCCTGGGAACGCGTCTGCCCGGGAACCTGAAGGATCGGCACCGGCTTTGGCCGCAAAGTCCCCTCCCATGGAGACAGGCCCTATGCAGCTTTTTTCCCAAGCCCTCTCCCAGGACGGATGACGGCTTTCAGCGACGTGGGAAAAGTCTGAACCCAACCCCCTTACCCGGATATCCCCAGAACCCCTTTGCAAGGCGTATCCATGAAGGTCTTTTTCCTTAAAAATCTTTTTTTCACCGCCTGGGGTCTCATCCTGCTTTTTCCCCTGCCGGGTCTCTGCGACCCCCCTGTACCTTCTTTTGAAAGCTTCTTTTTTCAAAAAAATCCCTGCGCAAGCCAGCTGCTTCAGAAGCATGGCAGCATCATGCTCCTCATTGATCCGGCAACGGGCCACATTCTGGACGCCAATGCGGCTGCCTCACGTTTTTACGCCTACCCCCATCTTGTGGGAAAGAACATCAAGGAGATCAACCAGCTCACAGCCCAAGAGGTAGAGGCGGAGATGGAAAGGGCACGGCTGCTCAACAAAAACTTTTTCCGCTTCAGACATCTTCTCGCCGACGGCCGCATCCGGGATGTGGAGGTTTACGCCTATCCCATCACCATCCAGGAAAAAGACCTCCTCTTTTCCATCGTGGTGGATATTACAGACCGCATACGCGCAGAACAGGAACTCCGGCAGAAGGAAAAGCACATCCGCATGCTCATTTCCTCAGGCCTTTTTCTTCAGTTTCTTCTCATCCTTCTGCTGTTCAGAAGCCATCAGAAACGAAAGGATGCGGAACAAAGGCTGCGGGCCATTCTGGATCACAGCCCCCTTCTCATCTCAGAAATGGATCCTTCCGGTCATTACCTCCTCTGCAACGAAAAAACCGCTCAGTTTTTTGGCAGAACACAAGAAGAAATCAGGGGAAAAAGCTTCCATGAACTCCTGCCCCCAGAAACTGCAGATCGTTTCATGAAACGCATCACCCGGGTTCTCGATGCCAAGGCCCCGATTTTTGTGGAAGACACCCTCAGGACCGACCATGGGGAACGCTCTTATGAGACTGTGCTTTTTCCCCTTCTTGACACAGAGGGCCACATCCGCTCCATTGCAGGAATTTCCCATGATGTGACAGAAATGCAGCAGAAAATCCGGGAAAAGGAATGTCTGGAAACCCAACTTCTCGATGCCCAGCGCATGGAATCCATCGGCATGCTGGCCGGTGGCATTGCCCATGATTTCAACAACATCCTCTTTCCCATCATGGGGTATGCGGAAATGCTCCTCATGGAAATCCCCGAAGACCATCCCCAACACAGAAAACTTGACGAAATTTACAAGGCTGCGCTGAGAGCCAGGGATCTTACCCAGCAGATTCTCACCTTTGCCCGCAGGGAAAACCACGAACCCAGCGCTCTCAAAGTACAGCCCATTATCAAGGAAGTGCTCAAGTTTGTCCGGGCCACCATCCCAAGCTCCATTGAAATCCGGCCCTACATTCAGAACGATTGCCGCCCCATCCATGCGGATCCCACCCAGATTCACCAGATTGTGATGAACCTTGTCACCAACGCCTTCCATGCCATGGAAGATGCGGGTGGCGAACTCCGCATCCACCTCCAGGAGGTGCAGATGGACCAGCCCCGTCGTCTGCCCCCTGCAATGACACCCGGAAGCTATGTACGGCTCAGTGTGGCGGATACGGGCCTCGGCATTCCCCAGGCGCTTCTTGACAGGATTTTTGACCCCTTTTTCACCACAAAACCCAAGGGCAAGGGTACGGGGATGGGGCTTTCCGTGGTGCGGGGAATCGTGCAACGCTGCGGCGGTTTCATCCAGGTGGACAGTGAGGAAGGCAAGGGCAGCACCTTTTGCGTCTATTTCCCTGTGGCCGAAGCCTCCGCAACTCCCAGGGAAAAAACGCAGACAGCCCAGCCCCTTCAGGGAGGAAACGAACACATCCTGCTTGTGGATGATGAAAAGGCCATTGTGACCCTCCAGGAAAAAATTCTCGAATCCCTGGGATATCGCGTTACTGCATGCACGGACAGCGGCCAGGCCTTCGATCTTTTCCGCGCAGCGCCTGAGGATTATGACCTCATCCTCACGGACATGCACATGCCGGGCATGTCCGGTGACAGATTGGCCCAGGCCATTCTCGCCATTCGCCCGGACATTCCTGTTCTTTTATGCACAGGGTTCAGCGAACACACAACACCCGAAAAGCTTGCGGCCTCAGGCATTGGCGGGCTTCTCATCAAACCCATTACCGCAAGGGATCTTGCCGCTAAAATCCGGGAGCTTCTTGACCTCAGCTCAGGAAAATCCGTCTGACAGCAACCCGATCCTCCTGCAAAGCGTTTGTCACCCCTGTAGAAATCCACCCCATGAAACCGCCCCAAAAATCCCAGCCCAGCCATAAGGAAGGAGTCCGTTCTTGCTCACACAGCTGCGCCACTATCTGATGATCGGAGAAGAATATTACCGCCAGAGCGATCCGGAAATCTGGCGTCAGAGTGCTCTGCGCATCCTCACCCTGAGCGGACTCTGCCTTGTGGGCTGGATCGGCATCCACAGCGGTTGGCAAGCTTTTTCCCAGGGGCTCTACCATGTCCCCCTCCTTGTGTTCTTCTTTTACTCCCTGCTCGCATGGATTCTCATGGGCCTACGCCACAACAGCCGCGCTGCGGCCCTGATCTTCATTTCCCTCATCTACCTGGCCGCCCTCTGCATCCTGCTTTTCGTCCGCATTCCCGAAGTCGCAAGAATGGGTGTGGTTTTTCTCTACATGGCTCCGCTTACCATGCGCGTCTACTTTGGCATGCACGCCGCCGTATGGGCCATGGCCTTCAATGTCTTTCCCTTTCTTCTCATCGCCGGAAAATATGAATTCCCCAATATTCTGGGCATTGATATCACCCTGGAGGACAGCCACCTCTATATATCCTCCCTCATCTTCCTCTTTTTCAATTTCTGCGTCCCCCTCTCCGCCTTCCGGGTTTATCGTTCTCTGGAAGAAAACGCCCTGCGTCGCAAAAAAGACTATCAGCGCATGCACCGGATGAAGGTCATGTTCGAGGAAATTTTCCAGCATTATACCGTTGCCCTGATCCAGTGCGATAGCAAAGGCCGCATTCAGCGCGCCAATCTCCAGGCTCAGACCCTTTTCGGATCAGAAGGGCTCATTGGAAAACCCCTCCAGCACCTTCTGGATTTTCAGACCGATCCCAGCCCTTCCCCTCGAAGGGGGGAGACCTGTAAAGCCCGTTTCAGATTGCCCTCTGAAGAATGGATCGAAGTGGTGGTGGAGGTGGCGGATGTGCGCCAGGACACCCTGCTTTACTCCCTGCGGGATGTGACCGAACTCAAACGTATGATGCACCAGCTGCATGAGGTACAGGAAAAAGCCCTCTTCCTGCGCAGCCACGACCATCTCACAGGACTCTACAATTACGAGCATTTCTGCAACGTGACAGCCGAAAGATTCGGGGACACCCGCGTCCATTTTCTGTGCATCCGCATCGCCCATCTGCGCTATATCAATCACAAATACGGTATGCGAACCGGAGATGCCGTGGTGCGTCATGTGGCCGAAGCCCTGCGCATCTCCGCCCCAAAGACCTGCATGGTGTATGGCCGCCTGCGGGGCAGTCTCCTCATTGCAGCATCCGATACCCATGGGGATATTGAGTTTATCCGGAGACAACTACCCGAAAACCTGAATATTCAAGGCAGAGAACTTTCAGTGGAATACAGTTTCGGACTCGCCGTGACCAGGGCCAACATGGCCCCAAAGGGTGTGCAGCGTGCGGAAATGGTCATACAGCAACAGCAGCATATCCTGGGAGACATGCCCATCTATCAGGAAGGTCTTGCGGAAAAACAAATCCTCAGGCGGGACATTGAAATTCACCTGCGCGCTGCGCTCAATGCCCGCGAATTCACCACCTTTATCCAGCCCAAGGTGAACAGTCTCGGCGAGATTGTGGGAGGAGAAGCTCTGGTGCGCTGGCTCACGGACAAACCCTACGCCTCTCCGGCCCATTTCATCCCCGTAGCGGAAGACAGCGGCCTTATCCATCAGATCGACCTTCAGGTCATGGAAGACACCGCGGTCCTGGTCAAGGACATCAACGCCCACAGGGAAAATCCCCTCAGCATCAGTTTCAACCTTTCTCCCCTGCATTTTCTCAAACCCGGCATTGCCGACCACATCGATCGGATGGTGGAACGCCACGGTATCCGCCCCCAATGGCTTGAGATTGAACTGACTGAAACCTGCCTCATGTCCGCAGGGGATGTGGCCTTAAACGAACTGGAGAAACTCAAAAAAAACGGGCACCACATCGCCATGGATGATTTCGGGGTGGGGTATTCTTCCCTGAAACTGCTGGCAGAACTTCCCATCACCACCCTGAAGCTGGACCGCAGTTTTGTCTCCGGCCTGCCGGACAACACGCGTCACACCAGCATCACCCAGACCATCCTCACCTTAGGACAGGAACTGGGATTTGAGATGGTCGCAGAAGGCGTTGAAACCCCCCAGCAGCTGGACTATCTCAAGGAGAAAGGCTGCGGTCTCTTTCAGGGATTTTTCTTTTACCGCCCCATGCCTGCGAAGGATTTTATCTCTCTTTGCCTCCGGGAATCTTAAAGCCTCTTTTTCTCTTTCCCTCCCGCGACTGCCTTCCAAAAAACCTTTTCAAAAGACAGGATCTCCAAAAAAAGAAAAAACGAAATCCGATCCGCTCAGTTGGATATGGTGAAACTTCCAACCTGGATTCCGGGGATATAGCCTCCTCACGTGCACAAACCATCCCTTGTCGAACCCGTGACACTTTGACCAAAATACACGTCTAACGTATGCCCGCAACAAGGATCAGAGAGGAAAAAGTCAGGGACCATAGGCCTTGGCCAGTGCGAAGGTGAAAGGGCGCTGTCCGCTACGGTCCTGAATATGGATCAGGGTGTGGGTCGTCCCGCCTTCGGAGGCCCTTCCGGACGATTCCGAAGAAAGGCAGCGCCCTTTTCAGCCTCTTCTCGGGTGAGAAGACCATTTTTTTCCGCAACCCTGATCCTTTCCATCACCTGCAGATCCATGGCCTCACGAAAGGCTTCCCTGTCCACATCCAGATCCTCGAGAAGATCCAAGACAAGCCCGTCGTCCAACCTTTCCCAGAGCTTTTCCTCATTTTCTCCGGTCATGTCCGCCAGCACCGAAACAGCTATGGCATCCATGGCAAAACGATCCATCAGGAACTTCAAGGCTGGGGGAAAGGCCGATGGTCTGCCCGGCCCCCGCTGCTCACGGGCCGAGGCCGACACGCACACGCCCAGAGCAAGAATCAGAAACAGAAAAACAACAACGCGGTTTTTACCCATGCGCCACCTCTTGATAAGGGGATGAATGAAAAGGCTCTCTTCTGTCAGCCGGACGAATCGTAGTGGGAAAATATGGAGAGACTGTGGAGAGCTGATGGGGATGTTGTGGGGGCTACGGGAAGCATTTGAGTTTCGGAGAGAGGCTGCGTACAGTAAAAAAAATACCGGAAGGGAATCCGCTGACCCTTCCGCCCCTTCCCATATCGCTTTCGTCCATCCAAAACATGGAGAAAAAAACTGAAACTTCCACTCCGCTTCATGATTCTTTTTGGATGCTACGCCCTGGTGCTGGTGGGAGGGATGAGTCTTTCCATGATGGCCCTTTCCTACCACAATTTTTCCGACTACATGGCCCACACCCTGCTGGAAGGCATGGACGGTCTGGTCGAAGATCTGATTACCTTCCATGAAAGGGAGGGCGGCTGGGAAAACCTTAGCCGGAATCCCGCCGCGTTCCATCGTATGGTCAGGGAGGCCCTGCATGAGAAGGGGCCTTCCGCTCCCCTGGACCCCTCAGGGAATCCCGTGCCCCTCCGACCGCCTTTCCGGCCAGAATCCGGGCTTCCCCATGGCCAAGACTCTGCGTCCAGGCCACCTCTGTCCGGAGAGGGCCCCCCGCCCCGTCCTATGGCGGCGGACATGCCCGGCCCCTTTCCCCGCCCCCTCTGGGACGCGCTCACCGTATTCGATGCCGGACAAGGTCCAGTGACGGGATCCGCACGCTCTTCCGAAGGACAGGCCCTCAGGGAACTCACTTCCGGAGACCGCACCATCGGCTGGCTGGGGCTCCGGAAAAACGAAAGCCTGCGCCATCCCCTGGACTTTGACTTCATGGCCCGGCAGACGCGCGCCCTGTACGGTGTTGCGGCGGTGGTGCTTTTCCTCTCCGTTTTCATGGGCCTGCTGCTTTCAAGATGGCTTTTAACCCCCATACTCCGCCTCACGGAAGCCACCCGCGCCCTGTCCCTCCGCAGGTTTGAGGCCCGGATTCCCGAAACCCGCAGGGATGAACTGGGCCAGCTCGCCGCAGACTTCAACCGCATGGCCGCAACCCTCAGCCGTTACGAAGCCATGCGCAGGCAGTGGCTTTCCGACATTTCCCACGAACTCCGGACACCGCTGGCCATCCTCCGGGGCGAAATCGAGGCCCTCATCGACGGCATCCGTCCGCCCTCACAGGAAAATCTTCTGTCTCTGGATCAGGAAGCGCGGCATCTCTCCAAGCTTGTGGAGGATCTGCATCAGATCGCCCAGACCGAATCCGGCGCCCTGACCTGTGATCTCCGTCCCCTGCGGCCTTGCGCCATTCTCGCCCGGACAGCGGAGGCCTTCCGACCCCGGCTCCTTGCTGCGGGATTCGAGCTGGATCTCCGGCTGCAAGACCCCGGCCACGAAACCCTGGGCGACGCCGACCGGCTCACCCAGCTTTTTTCCAACCTCTTGGAAAACACCCTCCGCTACGCCACGCCACCAGGCCCGATTGTGGCCTGGGAAGAAGAGGGGGAGGAAAGCTTCAGTCTCTTGCTTGAAGACGGAGGACCCGGCGTGCCTCCGGCCTCCCTTCCCCTGCTCTTTGACCGTCTCTACCGGGTAGACACCGCCCGGAGCCGCGCCATGGGCGGCAGCGGTCTCGGCCTGTCCATCTGCCGTCAGATCATGGAGACCCACCGGGGGGAGATCCGGGCCGAGGCCGGTGCGCGGATGGGGCTGCGCATCGTGATGACCTTCAGAAAAAAAACCGCATAACAGCGCAAAAAAAGGAGACAGGGTGGCCGAACAGCATATCCTTGTGGTGGAAGACGAGGAAAAGATCGCGGCCCTTCACCGGGATTATCTGGTGAACAGCGGATTCCGGGTCACGGTGCTGCACAGGGGCGATACGGTGCTGGCGCGGCTACGCCAGCACCCGCCGGATCTGGTGCTGCTGGATCTGATGCTGCCCGGCATGGACGGGGTGTCCCTCTGCCAGGAAATCCGCAGATTTTCCGACGTGCCCCTTATCATGGTAACAGCGCGGGTGGATGAGGTGGACCGGCTCATCGGACTGGAAATCGGAGCAGACGACTACATCTGCAAACCCTTCAGTCCCAGGGAGGTGGTGGCCCGCGTGAAGGCCGTTCTCCGTCGTCTGCGGCCCCCGGAAAACCCCGAGATCCTCACCTGGGGTCCCATCTCCCTCAGCACCCCCGCCCACGAGGCCATGATTTCAGGAACTGCCCTGAAGCTCACGCCCAGTGAATTCGGCCTACTTCGGATTTTCATGCAACGGCCCGGCCGGGTTTTTTCCAGAAACGAGCTGCTTCAGCAGGTTCAGGGCTCTGATTTTGAAGGCTATGACCGTACCATTGATTCCCATATCAAGAATTTGAGGAAAAAAATCGCGGCCATGCTTCCCGATCAGGAAGTCATCGCCTCCGTGTACGGGGTGGGCTACAGGCTCAGTGAGATAAGGTCGTGAAGACACCGGGACCGGAAATACGTCTCCGGCCCGGTGTGAAAAAAGCCCTTTCAGGCAAAAAGACCGGAAAGGGATCCCGAGCCTGCCGTTGCTGCATAAAGGCCCATGGCCCCATAGGCCTGAAGCCCCGCCTGCCGGATTCCGGCGGATACGGCACTGTTATCCCCTGAGGGTGGCATGGGAGGCATCCCCCCTTCGCTTTTCCGGGATTCGGCGTAGGCCGTCAGCTCCGCAGAACTGGCGTATCCGTCTCTATCCGTATCCATGGCGACCCAGAGTTCCTCGTCAAAACCCGATTCCTCAAGGCTCAACTGACCGTCACCATCGGCATCCAGCTCTCCCATGAGGCTCGCAGCCATGTCCTCGGAAGAAGGAGGAGGCCCCATGCCTCCGGGAGACCCGCCGCCCTCCCTGCTTCCTTCCGGCGGAGGCGGCGGCTCCATAACGTAACGGCCCAGCGTTTCCTCCAACCCTCCGGCCACTTCCTCTGACGAAACCTGCCCGTCTCCGTCCGTATCCAGGGCACTCCAGACCTCTTCAGACAATCCCGATTCCTCAAGGGTGAGCAGGGCATCGCCATCCGCGTCCAGCTCGGCCATCACCTCTGCGGCCATGTCTTCCACAGAATAAGGCGCTCCCATGCTCCAGTCCACCCCGCCCATGGGCGGAGGCGGCCCCAGGGGCGGCCGCTGCCCTTTTTCCTGAACCCTCTGCAAGCTGCTGGCAGCTTCCGCTGCCGACTCCGATCCCGCACTGCTCCCGTTGCCCGCTTCCGTCAGACCGGCAAGAACGCTTCCTCCCGAATACCGGCTCTGGATGCTGTAGGCATAGGAACGGGTACTCACACCACTGATCATCTCCGCATCCTTTCCTTACAGGTGATCTTCACGCCCGCTTTTCAGCAGACATAACGTTTTTCACATGCAGCTGAGGCATCCCTCCTTCCGTTTCAGGGTGTGGGACAGATCTGCCAGGGGATAAAAAATCCCTATTTCATCTTAAAAAGAAAAAATGGAGGGAATGTGTAGAAAAAGTGGGGATACGGGGGGATAAAAAATTGGGATATGGAAACTCCGGATTCTTTTCGCCGTTTTGGGAAAACCTCCGTTAAAAACCAACCGCACGCTTTTATTTTCAGAACCCATACTTCCGGGTGAAGCCTCCGCCCAGGGCCTGGTGGCTGATGAGAATCAAAATGCCCTCAGCCTGGCGCTCACGGAGCATGGCGAGAAGGGCTTCAGCGGTAGGGCCGTCCAGTCCCTCAAAGGGCTCGTCCAGAATCAGGATGGGGGTTTTCATGAGAAGCAGGCGCGCCAGGGCCAGTCTCCTGGCCTGACCACCGGAAAGGCCCGCACCATATTCTCCCAGCAGGGTATGGAGCCCCTGGGGCAGCGTTTTGGCCCAGTCCGCAAGCAGCACCGCTTCCAGCACTTCCCAGAGAGTTTCATCGGAGGCCTGGGGTGAGGCAAGGCGCAGATTCTCCCCAAGGCTCAGGGGAAAAAGATGGATCGCCTGATCCAGAAATCCCACATGGCGGCGCAAGACCTTCTCCTCCACCTCTTCCATGGGAATCCCGTTCACAAAAACCTTGCCTGAAAAGGGCCTGAGCCATCCCCCCATAACCGCCGCAAGGGTGGATTTGCCGCAGCCCGAAGCCCCCTCCACCCAGAGACTTTCTCCTTTGTGCAAAGAAAAGGAAACCCCGTCCGGCCCGCTCAGGGCCCCATCAAAGCGCGCGCTGACGCTTTCAAGGCAAAGCCTGGGATCACCCGGAAGCGCTGTGATTCTTCCCTTGTTTTCCCCATCCTCCTGCGCCGCTTCCCGCAGGCGCGTCCTTGCGCTGTGGGTAAAACCCTGGGC
The DNA here is from genome assembly GCF_034006065.1 of Desulfobotulus sp. Taxonomy (NCBI): domain Bacteria; kingdom Pseudomonadati; phylum Thermodesulfobacteriota; class Desulfobacteria; order Desulfobacterales; family Desulfobacteraceae; genus Desulfobotulus; species Desulfobotulus sp. Next base: position 27,068 of record NZ_JAVETM010000003.1, read on the forward strand.
CTGAAAGGTCTGGGAAAGGGAAGCCAGCACCTCCTGAAGTCCCAGAAGAACACAGGAAAAGCCCACAAGAAGGGCGGAAGAAAAAAGGCCCTCCTGCACGGCCCTTCCTCCGTACAGCACCATCATCCAGAGCCCTGCGGAAAGAAAAAGAAAAATGAGAAGCTGAGCCAGAATCCCAAGACCCTGCAAGCGCCACTGATTGTGGAAAAACTCTCCGTCCAGATGCCAGAATTTCTCCAGCCTCTCCCCAAAGCCTCCTGTGGTACGCAGGGTGATGAGGCCAGCGAGGGTTTCAAGCAAAAACTGTCTGCGTTCTCCGGCTTTCCGGGTCTGCATGCGGGATAAGGCCAGGGCCGGAGAAGAAAAGACAAAGGGCAGTACGCCTAAGATCAAGACCAGCACCCCCGAAAAAATCAGGGCCAGGGGAAAAGAAAAGAAGAAAAGAACCAGCAGAAACAAAAGTCCCAGAAAAATCGACCATATCCAGGGCGCCAGTCCGCGCAGAGGCCACTGATCCAGAAGATCAATGTCCGCCAGCATGCGCTGCATAAGTTCTCCACTGCCCAGACGGGTCAGCCGGAAACGATCCTTCCGGGCAAGGGCGTCAAAGAGCCAGAGTCGCAGACGGGCAAGGAGCCGCAGGATGCCATCATGGGAAACGATGCGCTCTCCGTACAGGGCCAAAGTCCGGGTAATGGCAAGAAGCCGGATCAGAGCTGCGGGCTGAAGATAATTGAAGGTATGGAGGGTGGAAAGACAAAGACCCGCCACACCCGCTGCGGTGAGAAACCATCCGGAAACCGCCAGCAGAAAAACCGAAGCCGTCAGCCCCAGAGCCCCCAGCGCCAGTCCCGCAAACCCCATGATTCCCTGCTGGGAAATAAGAGAGCTTAAAGCCAGCTTTTTCTCTACAACAGGTTTCATTCCTCACCCTTTCCAAAGCCATGCCTCCCCATGGTGTCAACCTGAAGAGGATGGCAAGCGCCATATGGTCTGCTGCTATCTGTCGGCTTGTCTTCAATGAGACCTTATGCTAAGCCTTCCGAAAAGAAAAAAGGCTTGATCCTGATTCCATAGCCTCTTCCGGCATCAGGCTTTAACATTTTTTCGATGACGACATACCGCATCCAAGGAGAACCAATGGCGGTAGAGACAGAGTCAATGGCCAACGAAGATACCTTTGAGGGAGAAGAAACCCTCGGTGCGGAGTTAAGAGAAAAAAATTCTTCCCCTGAATCAGACACGGCGGAAATCTATCCTGATGCCCTTGTCAATATTGCTGCGGAAAGCACTTCCGTTTTCCAGCTGAAGCGTAAATACGACAAAGAGCCTCCCCTCATCAAGCTTGATCCGGACTTCCAGCGCCACACCGTCTGGACAGCCCAACAGAAAAGCGAGCTGATCGAATCCATACTCATGGGTATCCCTCTTCCCCTGATTTACGTAAAAGAAGATGATCGGGGGGTCCATATCGTTGTGGACGGCCGCCAGCGTCTGACCACACTTTTCCAGTTTATGAACCATGAATTCCCCTTACAGAAACTCACCATCCTCAAAGATCTGAACGGCTCATATTTCAGTGAAAGCACAAAAAACGGAACCCGTTTTTCAAAGCATCTGAGCCAGGCGCAACAAACTAAAATTGAAGACTGCCAACTGACTCTGCATATCATCAAGCCACCAACCCAGGACCGTGTCACCTTTGATCTGTTTGACCGGGTCAATCGAGGGGGGACACGCCTGAACAATCAGGAAATGAGAAATGCCATCTACCAGGGGGCTGCGACAAAACTGCTGAATCATCTGGTTGCACTTGACAGTTTCAAATTGGCAACTGAAAATTCTGTAAAATCCGATCGAATGAAAGATAAATACCTTGTTCTCCGGATGATTGCCTTTTACCTGTGGCGCAAAAAAAAACTTCTTGCGGTCAAAGAACCAGGATTTCCTCCCGTGGACTACCGAAGTGATATGGAAGATTTTCTTGGTAAAACCATGCTTTTTCTGAATCATCCGAAGGGCGGCATTTTCTGCTCAGAATTCCCCCCTGTATTCGACAAACTCATGCAGGCATGCAAAACACTTTTGGGCAAAGGCTGTTTCCGCTTGCCCAAAGCAGGCAATGGCCCCCGTCGCCCCATCAATATGGCTTTGTTTGAAACCGTGAGCTATTTCATTCTTGAAGTCATGGATCAGCCCATAGAAAAACATCCGCTGATAAAAAAGAGCTTTGAAACGCTTCTCGTAGACGAAGAGTTCCTGCGATGTACAAGTTACACTGTGGACAGCAAAGTCAGTATAAACCACCGATTCGAGTCCATAGAAAAAAAAATCCAGGAGATACGAAATGATTGAAACCATTCAGATAAAAGGCTTCAAATGTTTCAGTGAGGCTGAAATCTCCTTGAGGGGTATGAATATTTTTGCGGGCACCAATTCCTCCGGCAAATCTTCCGCCATTCAGGCTTTCCTTCTCCTGTGTAACAATGCCCTGAAAAATGCGCCATCGCCACTGAATGGCATGTGGTTGCGCCTGGGAACCTTTGACGAATGCCGCAATCACCGCACAGGTGCACGCAGTTTTCAGGTAGGCGTTGCAAACGGCAAAGACTTTTTTCAGGCGGAATTCTGTGCCGCAAATGAAGACAGCCAGGACACTCTTGTTTCATTCAACCATGAAGCACATACAATACAGAATTTTCTGAACCTTGAAAAACGGCATGTATATTATTTACCCGCAAACCGTATCGGGCCTGAAGATCTATATCTGAAAAATTTTGACCAGGTAAATTTTCTTGGGAACAGATGTGAATTTATTGTAGATTTTCTATACAGAAACCGGAAAAAAAATATTGCTCCTGCGCTCATTGCAGATACAGCAAGTGTTACACTGGAACATCAGGTCAACCACTGGCTCGGCAAACTGTTTGGGATAAAAAACAGAATCCATGATCTGGGTCTCAGCAATACACTTTCACTGGAATTATCCCTTCACAACAGCAAGGCTGTCCGTCCTTACCACATGGGCTCCGGAGTCAGTTTTGCCATGGGCGTACTGATCGCATGCCTCAGCGCCGATCCGGGTGACATTGTCATCATCGAAAACCCGGAAATCCATCTGCATCCCAAAGCCCAGTCCGAGCTGACGGCCTTTCTCTGCTTCGCCGCCAATGCCGGAATTCAGATTATTCTTGAAACCCATAGTGACCACGTATTCAACGGAGTCAGAAAAGCCATCGCAAAAAAAGAGATTGCCCATACCCTGGTGGCCATCCACTTCTTTCAGCTTGACGACAATGCGTGCGCCCAGAATATCCTCATACCGCTCAATGCGCACGGTCGCAGCATGACCCATCCCAAAGGACTCTTTGACCAGTTTGATGATGATCTTGACCAGATTCTGGGGCTCTGACATGCAAATTCTCTTTAAGGAATATCAAAATACAATCAATCAAAACTATCGCCACATGAAAACATACAAATTCAGGGTATCGCAAAAGTTCCGATGCCACGGATTTCGAAAAAATGATCTTTTCATGGTGATCGGCTTTGAAACCGACCATAAACGAAGTGACAGAGGCTAAAAAAACAACCACTACCCACACTACACATCTTCAACCTGTTTTAAGCTTTCAAAACAAATCATTACCCAACCCTCCCCTCCTCCACCCGTACCAGAAAATCGAGCCACTCCAGCCCTTCCAGGTGGTGGGTGGCCAGGATGAGGGTTTTTCCCGCACTGAGCCGACCGAGATGCGTCCGCACCGAACGGGCCGTTTCCGGGTCCAGGTGGGCTCCCGGTTCATCCAGTATCCAGAGCCAGGCATCCTGCAAAAGGGCCCTGGCCAGAGCAAGACGCTGCAGCTGCCCACCGGAAAACCCCAGCCCCCCTTCACCCATGGGACTCTCCAGCCCCTGGGGCAGGACCTCAAGAAAATCCAAGGCTTCAGCAGCTTTCAGGGCTTCCCGGAGTGCCTCCTCCGAAGCTCCGGGCCGGGCAAAGCGCAGATTCTCCGCAACGGTTCCGGAAAACCACTCCGGCCGCTGCCCCAGCCAGGCAATCTGTCTGCGAAAAAAATCCACATCCAGGGTATCAAGGGGCCGATCTTCAATAAGAATACGCCCTTCCGAAGGAAGATCAAAACCCAGGAAAAGCTGAAGAATGCTGGTTTTTCCGGCACCGCTGGGCCCCACAAGTCCCACCCTCTGACCCGGCCGGATGCAAAGATCCACATTCTTGAGAATGGGCTCCCTCCCATCCATGCGTAAATCCACCCTTTCCATGCGAAGACCGGGAGGCCCCGTCAGCGTGAGCCGCTCCCCGCCGCATGCAGGAAGAACCGCCTTCATCCTGATCAGGGGCAGAAGGGCTGAAGCCGCAGCAAAAGCCTGGGCCTTTGCATGGTAATCCGCACCAAAACGACGCAGGGCCATGTAATACTCCGGAATAAGCAGAAGAATGAAAAGGGCCGACTCCAGGGGGACGGGAACCCGTCCCCTGTCCCAGGGCACATGGCCAAGAAGCCCCATACCGAGATAAACCGCCACAAGGGCGATGGCAAGGGAAGCAAAAAGCTCCAGCACGGCGGACGACAAAAAGGCAAGGCGCAGAACGAAAAGGGTTCGTTTTCTGTAGGCTTGTGCCGAGGTGGCGAGCTTTTCCCTGGCGGCCTCCAGGGCGTTCAGCTGACGCAGTACGGAAAACCCCGCCAGGAGATCCCGCATACGACCCGCGAGCAGGGCCAGAGCCTGAAACTGCCTGCGACCGGCCCGGCCCGCCTCTTCACCGACAAGAATCATGAAAAAGGGAACCAGAGGGGCTGTGAGCAGGAGCAGAAAGGCCACAAGAAGGCTGTGGGGCCAGACCGCCAGCACGATGATGAAAGGGGTTACAACGGCCAGGATCTTTTGGGGAAGGTAGCGCACCACATAGTCATCCATGGCGTCCACCTGCTCCAGCACCAGAGCCGAAAGGACGCCATCCCCTGCGATGCGGCTTCTGCGGGGACCTGCCCCCACAATTTTTTCCAGAAGCTCCCGCCGAAGCTGCTTACGGAACAAGCGCCCCGCCTTAAGACCAAGGCCGTCCTTTGCCGCAAGAAAGAAGGGGCGCAGCAGAAGGCAAAGCCCGAGAAGCCAGAAAGTCCGCATCTCAAAACGGGATTCAAGGGCCAGTCCCACCAGCAGGGCAGAAAGAAAAAAGCACTGCAACACCATGAGAACCGAAGCCAAGGCACCCATAAGGCCGGAAAACCAGAGCAGCCCCCGCACCCCTTTCACCTTTTCCTGCAGCCAGAGGCGGGCCTCTTTCTCCATTGTGTTCTGATTTTCTTTCAAAAGAGTTTTCTTTCCTTAAGCGATTTCCTGAAATAAAAACATCTTATACACCCTCCTCCTGAAATGAGGTTTACCCACACTTCATCCGTCTCATTCACACTCCCCCACCCATCATATCCGAACATGCTGGCATCCACAGCAAATTCAGATGATTATCGTTTATATCGGAACGTTTTTACGGGTACTGACACACCCGGTTTGCCCCTCGCCCCCGGCCCCCCTCCCAATGGGGGAAAAAAACAGAGGTAAACGAATTTCCACGCAAAAACCCGGATTGCGATTTTCAGCCCGGATGCGCCCCCCATGCCGACGCACGGCCTGCCCCGTGATGGCCAACCCAAGCCCCACGCCGCCCGTGCGCCGGTCCCGATGATCCTCCACCCGGTAAAAGGGCTCAAAAATGCGCACAAGAGCCTCTTCGGGCACGCCGGGGCCGGGGTCTTCCACGCGCAGCACCACCTCTTCACCCTCCAGGGAAAGAAAAACCCGGACTTCCTCCTCCTCCGGCGTATGTCTAAGGGCATTGCGCACCACATTTTCCACAGCCCTGTGCAGGAGGGTGGGAAAGCCCTTAAGCCCAAGATCTTCCGCACCGGAAAAGACCACGGAACGCCGCTCTCCCTGGGCCTCAAAATCCGCATCCGCCACAATGTCCATGACCAGGCGGGAAAAATTCATGGATTCCGGAAGATCGCCCTCATCCTTTCCCGAGGCCAGACGGGCCAGGGTGAGGATTTCTCCGATCATGGCATTGAGACGCTCCATCTCCATTTCCATGCGCAGAAAGGCGGCCCCGTTGCCTCCATCCTTCCTTGCAAGCTCAAGTGCCACGGCCATGCGGGCCAGGGGCGAACGCAGCTCATGGGAAATATCCCGCAGCAGTCGGTCTCTGGCTTCCAGAAGATCCGCCATGCGGGCCGTCATGGCGTCAAAGTCCCGGGCTAAAAGCCCCAGTTCGTCTCTGCGGTTGCCCAGATCCGGGGCCACCCGCACCAAAAGATCGCCCGCCGCCACATTGCGGGTTGCAGAACGCAGCCTTGCAATGGGCTCCGTGATATGCCTTGCGATGGCCCAGCAGAGCAGAACAGCAAGGAAAATGGAACTCCAGAACCGGATCCCCAGGTCCTTGGGAAAACGAAACAACAGACGTTCCGCATGGGGAGGAAGGGGCACCAGCGCCGCCATGAACCAACGTTCTCCCTTGTGAAGAACCGGCGTCAGCACAAAAAGCTCCTCACCCACAAACTGCACCACCCCCTCCCTTTCTCCGGCAACCCGGCCAAGGGCGTCGGCAAAGGCCGGAGGTGGCGTGTCGCCGGTAACCGCTGTCAGATCCGGATAAAGAAGCCAGGTTCGGGTGCGCATTTTTTCCAGAAAACGCCTTCTGTAATCCTGATACCCCGAAAGCCCTTCATCCTTGAGTACGGCCACGGCTCCGTATCCGTACAGCTCCATGGACTGGCGGAACATCTCCTGCCGCTCCTGGCGCACCCGCTGCCGGTGTTCGCCCCAGGGCCCCTTGGATGCGGTGAAGGCGAGAATGAGGGAAAGGGCCATGCTGGCCAGGGTGAAGGCCAGAAACCCAAAAAAAAGCTTGAAAAACAACCGATGCATGGTCACTCCCTTCAGGAAGCCGCATAAAGATATCCCACACCCCGGATGGCCCGGATACGCTCCACGCCGTCGGGCCTTGGCCCCAGTTTGCGACGCAGACTGCTCACATGCACATCCACACTGCGATCGTAAACCCCAAGGTCTCTGCCCAGCACCTCGGAGGAAAGAAACTCCCGGCCCAGGGCTTCACCCGCATGGCTGAGAAAAAGAGCCAGAAAATCAAACTCTACCATGGTCAGGGAAACCATCTCGCCCCCTCGCAGCACCCGCCTGCTTCCGGGATAAAGCCGAACATCCCCCAGCTCCACAGGGCGGCTCTCTTCCATCCCTCCTGAGCCTTCCCCATCACCGCCGCTGCGGCGGAGAACGGCCCGGATCCGGGCCACAAGCTCCCTGGGGTTAAAGGGTTTACCGAGATAATCATCCGCGCCGATCTCAAGGCCCACAATGCGGTCCACATCCTCGCCCCGGGCCGTCAGCATGACCACAGGCAGGGTACTCTTCATCCGCAATCTCCGCAGGACCTCAAGCCCGCCCATGCCGGGCATCATTACATCCAGCACCACAAGATCCGCATCTCCGGTCAGCGCTTTTTCCAATCCTTCAGCCCCATCCTGAACGCCTTCCACAGCAAATCCTTCTGAACCCAGATATTCGGCCAGAAGGGCCGTCAGCTCCCTGTCGTCGTCAATCACCAGAATCCGCAGCATATACGCCTCCCTTTTAAGCATGCCATCATGCCAGAGACCGGCCTTTTCCGGCCGTAAATAATTGTAAAGGGATTCTGCGTCCTGCTTTACCCAAATTCACGCCCCTTTACGCGAAAAAGGGGTATCTTTTTTAAAATTCCGGTTTTTAAAATTCCGGAAAAAATCCTTTTCCGCTTCATTCCCATTCATCCAGGAGGCCTGCCATGAAAAAAAAATTCTCCCCCCTCATCCCCCTTGCCCTCATCCTTTTCCTTCTTCCGGGTTTTGTCCTGGCCTATGGCGGTAAGGGGCATGACCAAAGAGATCCTGAACGCATGGCGGATCGTCTGGAAAAACACCTGGATCTCAACGCCACCCAGAAGGAAGCGCTCAAACCTCTTCTTTCCGAAATGATGGAAAAACGTCAGGCGCTGATGGAGGATTTCCACCAAAAGGCCAAAGCCGCCATGGAAGCTCTGGATGCCGAAGAAGAAACAAAACTCCAAGGTCTTCTCAACGAGGATCAGATGGAGGCTTTCCGCAAGCTCCGGGAAGAAAGACGGGAAAAAATCATGGACCGGCATCCGGGCAGGGGCAAGGGGCATCCGGGTCTCAGATCCCAAGGATCTTGAGGCCACTGAGCCTTTTTTGCAAAGCTCTGCCTGTCCCAAACCAGGGCCTCCCATGGAGGGAGGCCCCTGGACCTTTCCTTACCCTCCGGATTTTCCCCTTTCTGCCAGAAAATCCGCCACAGACTGACACGTCACGCCCATGGCTGCGATGTCCCGGATATTGGATGCTGCCACCTCTTCCGTCTGGGCGGATGTGGCATCCACCACGCTGGTCACATCGTAGCCCAGGGCCAGGGCGTCAAAGATGGTGGTGCGGATGCACACGGGATACTGGGTGCCGCAGACCACAAGGCGGGTCACCCCGAGTCGACGGAGCATGAAATCCAGCTCCGTCTGCATGAAGGCGCTGAACCTGCGCTTTACCAGCACATACTCCCCTTCAAGGGGCTTCAGTTCATCCACAATCTCCACTCCCCGGGTACCCGGAACGGCAAAGCCCCCCTGCCTTGTGAAAAGCTCCATGCGAAAAGCCTCCACATCCACACCATCTGTGCGATGCTCCCGGATCACATGGATCACAGGACGTTTTTCTGCACGAAAAGCATCCAGAAGCCTCCGGATGGCAGGAAGGGTTCCCGCAGCTCCGGCAATGCGCAAAGGCGCTTCCGGAAGCACAAAATCCTTTTGCATATCGATGATGACAAGGGCCAACCTTTCTTCTTTCATAACCTTCCTTTCGCCTGAAAAAAGATTCCCCCAAACCCGCCACAGACCTCAGCCAGAGGCTCTGAAGGGCTTGGGTCCGCATCCTGAAGCCCAAGACTTTAAAAGGATTTTCCCATGGACGAGGACGCAGGCGGATGCTATGAAAAACGCATCCACCCCATGCCCTGCCCAAGGGAACACCCTTGCATGGCTTTACCTTTTTTTCCACCCATGAAAGGCCAGGTCCATGAAAAAATCCCTATGGATACTCATTCTTTCCCTTTTTTTCCTTTCCTTTTCCGCCTACGCTCAGACAGAAAGCCACACCTGCCGCCTTGCGGCTTCCATTGTGAATGACGGCTCAGGCGACAGCATCACCAAAAAAAGCGGTGGCAATTACGCAGCCATTCTGCTCGATACCCTTCAGGATGAGGACATCCTGACCGTCACCAATACCTCCGGAACACTCCGCTATCTCACCCTGCACGCCCGTTATCAGAACGGTGTCTGGAAAACCATCTACACAGGACCCCTCACGGAATTTCCTGTCAGCACCTACCTGGCCACCTACAAAAAAGACCCCACCTGCACCCATGTCATTGTTTCCGTCAATGGCGCCCATGAAAAATACGATCCCCTTGCCTGCAAGGCCAACATCCGGATCTGTTCCGTCCGGCCAGAAAGCCCCAGCGCCACGGTGACACCCGCCCCTGCCCTGCGGACCCGGAAAGTGGCTTTCAAGACCCACAATGGGCACTTTCTCTGTGCAGAAAGCGGCGGCGGCCAGGCCCTGGTGGCCAACCGCTCCCACGCCAGGGAATGGGAAACCTTTACCCTCATTCCCATGCCCGGTGACAACAAGGTCGCCCTCCAGGCCTACAACGGCCAGTTCGTCCGCGCAGAAGGCGGCGGAGGCCGGGCCCTGATCGCAGACCGCACCACACCCGGAGAAAATGAAACCTTCACCCTGGTCCGCATGGCCGGGGAAAACAGCATTGCCCTTCAGACCGCCAACGGATTGTATGTCTGCGCAGAAAACGGCGGCGGTGGCACCGTGGTGGCCAACCGACCTGCGGCCAGCACCTGGGAGACCTTCACCCTCATCCCTCTGGAGTAAACCTTTTCCTATACCTGAGGGGGCTTTTCAGAAGCCCCCTGCCCTCCTTCTTTCAGGCCCAGAGCCCAAAACGCTTCTCAGGGGTCCGGAATTGTCGCTTCCTTGCCAAAGACCCTTCCCACTCTTCTCACCCCGCCCTTCATGTCTTCGAGGATCAGATACAGAGCCGGAACCTGCACCAGAATGATCAGGGTGGTGAAAAGGATTCCGAAACCCAGACTGATGGCCATGGGAATAAGAAAACGGGCCTGCATGCTGGTTTCAAGGATCATGGGCATGAGACCGCAGAAGGTGGTGAGGGAGGTCAGCAAAATGGGCCGAAGCCGCCGCTCTCCGGCCTCCAGTACCGAAGCTTCCGCGTCCAGGCCCTTCGCACGATTGACGTTGATGCGGTCCATGAGCAGCAGGGCATTGTTCACCACAACTCCGGAAAGGGCCACAATACCGAACATGCTCAACATGGTCAGGGGATAGCCCATGAGCAGATGCCCCCAGATGGCACCCACCACGCCAAAGGGAATGGACACCATGATGAGAAGGGGCTGACCATAGCTGTTCAGGGGAACGGCCAGCAGCACATAGATGGCCACAAGGGCCAGCAGAAAGCCCTCCTTCATGCTCTCTCCCACCTTTCTCTTCTCCTTGTCCTCGCCGCCGAAGGAAAGGCCTAAGCCCGGATGGTCCGCCAGCAGGGCCGGAAAAATATCGGCTTTAAGGGCTTCAAGGATCTCGCCCGCATTGGCTTTGCCGCTGTCCACACTGGCGGTCACATGGGCCACCCGCTTCTGCCGGTTCCGGGCAATGAGGCTGTAGCCCTGGCTCTCTTCAATGTCCGCAGCCATGGAAAGGGGCAGGGAAAGGCCTTCGGCCGTGCGGACCCTGAAATCCTCCAGATTCCGGAGAAGTCGCCGCTCGTCTTCGGGATAGCGCACCATGACCTTCACCTCATTGCGGCCGATCTGAAGGCGCAGGGCTTCCGCCCCATAAAAGGCGGCCCGCACCTGACGGGCAAGATCCGTTTCCGTGAAACCCAAAGTCCGGCCGCTGTCCTTCAGCCGCAGCTTCAGTTCCCGAGCACCCGCCACCAGGCTGTCCTCCACGTCCCGCACACCGGGATAGGCTCCGATGGCCGTTTTCAGATCTTCGGCCACCTTTTCCAGCACGGCAAAATCCCCATGGGTGGCCTCCACATCAATCTGTGCGCCCATGCGGATCAGGTTGGTCTGAAAGGTGAGGGATTCCACACCGGGAATCTCGTCCACCCGCTGCCGCCACAGATCCCGCACCTTTTCGCTGGATACGGCCCGCCGCTCTGCGGGAACAAGGCTCAAGACCACCTCGCCGATATGGCCACCGCTCTGAACCTGCCCGTCATTGCCCGGCCCCATGGCTGCCATGGACGCGCCCACCTGGGCGTAAAGGCTCCGCATCAGGGAGCTTTCCCCTTCTTCCGCCTCCACCGCCGCAACGGTCTCCATCCCCAGCGCCATCAGCCTGTCCACCAGAACGCGGGTCTCTTCCACAGCCGTTCCCGGCGGCATGCGCAGGGAAACCCGCACCTGATCGCCCTCCACCTCGGGCATGAACTGGAACTTCACAATACCACCGCCCACAAGGCCCAGGGTAATGAGGAGAGCCGCCACGCCGCTGGCTGCGGTCAGGTAACGGTTTTTCATGGCAAAGGCCAGAACGCGGGAAAAGGGGCCGGAGCTGAAGCCTTCCAGAGCGCCTGAAAATTTCCCCCAAAGACCCGCCATTTTTCCCGAGGTTGTGGTTTTGCGGATGGAAGCCAGATGGGCGGGCAGCACAAAGAGGGATTCCACCAGAGAAACCAGCAGGATGGCGATGACCACAATGGGCACATCCCGCATGAATTTTCCCATGGTTCCGGCAATGAAGGCCAGGGGCAGAAAAGCCGCCACCGTGGTGAGTACGGAAAAGGTCACGGGCAGGCCCATCTCCTGTACGCCCTCAATGGCGGCGGTCAGCCTGTCCATGCCCTGCTGGCGTTTTTCATAGACGTTTTCCCCCACCACAATGGCATTGTCCACCACAATGCCCAGCACCAGAATAAAGGCGAAAAGGCTCACCATGTTGATGGAGGTGTCAAAGAAGGGCATCACAAAAAGCCCACCGAGAAAACTCACGGGAATGCCCAGCATGACCCAGAAGGCCAACCGGAAATGAAGAAAAATCCCCAGCACACAGAGCACGAGAACAAGCCCCAGCTTCGCGTTCCGGAAAAGAAGATCCATACGGCTTTCAAAAAGCTCGGAGGTGTCATTCCAGACCTCCACCCGCAGGCCCTGGGGCAGAAGACGATTTTCTTCCGCAGCATAATCCAGCACTCTCCGGGCGATCTCCAGGGGCTTCTGGTCTCCGGTGCGAAACACCTTGATCATGGCTGCGGGTTTTCCGTTATAGCGCGCCGCCACATCCGTTTCCGCAAAGCCCTCCCGGATTTCCGCCACCTCTCCCAGTCTCAGGATGCCGCCGTCAGCAAGGGCCATGAGCCGGATATCCGCGTAGTCCCGTGCAAGGTATTTTTTCTCCTTGGTTCTCAGGAGAATCTCCCCGCCCTGGGTGCGCAGTTTGCCGCCGGGAAGATCCAGGGAAGCGGCCCGCACCGCCGCCGCCACCTGATCCAGGGTGAGGCCGTAGCGCCTTAAGGCTTCCTCCCGGATCTCAATGGCCATCTCGTAATCCCGCAGGCCGTGCAGCTCCAGCTGGGTGATCTCCGGAAAATCCAGAAGCGCCTCCCGCATCCTTTCCGCCTGTTCCCTCAGGGTGCGCTCGGACACCTCCCCCCAGAGAACAAGGCTCACCACTTCAGCAAGGTTGAGCATTTTGGTGATAACGGGTTTTTCCGCCTCTTCCGGGAAGGTGATGATGCGGTCCACCTCGCTTTTCACCTCATTGAGCACCCGGTCCGCATCCACGCCTCCGTAAAGCTCCGCCGTAACGAGCCCCAGACCCTCGGAAGCCGAGGACCGCACCTCGTCAATGCCGTCAATGCCGGAAAGATTCTCCTCAATCTTGAGCAGCACCCCTTCCTCGATCTCCTCGGGAGAAGCGCCCGGATAGGCCACCTCGACACGGATTCTGTCCAGGGAGATTTCCGGAAAAACCTCCTGTTTCACCCCCAGCCCCTTGATGAGGCCGCCGGCCACAAAGACCAGCATGAGAAGGTTGGCCGCCACATGGTGCCGCGCCATCCACGCCATCGCGGATTTCATGGCCTATTCCTTTCCGGCTTGCGCCGCCCGGAGTTTCATGCCTTCCACAGCTCCGCCAATGGCGGAAACCACAAGATCCGTCCCTTCGGGAAGGTCTGTGCGCAAAAGCACCCGGCCCCCTGTCCTGCGCAGTACCTCAACCTTTTCCATGCGCAGGGTTCCGGCACTGTCCATCCACCAGAGACGGCTTTCCTCCCGCAGGACGGAAGCCTCGATATCCAAAACCCTCTCCGCCACCCTGCCGGGAATGAGGGCCTCCACAAACTGGCCTGCGTTGAGGGCACTGTTTTTTTCCCGAAGGCCATAGGGATCGGGAATACGGACCAGAATGCGGGTCATGCGGCCCTTGGGCTCCACATCCCCCAGCACCCGAAGCAGCACACCGGAACGCCGGGCCTGGGGCGCTTCCGGAATCCGGATCTCCACAGGCGTATCGCCCTCCGCGCCGGGTTCCGGCAGCAGAAGCCAGTCCAGATCCGAAGGGGAGAGCGAGAGCAGAAGATCCGCCGATGCCGTGGCCGCCACCTGCATCACAGACTGCCCCGCCATGAGAAAGGAGCCCGGAGCCAGGGACTGATCCATCACCCGAAGATCAAAGGGCGCTTTCACCGTACACCGGGCCATGTCCCGCCCATGCCGGGCCACCGCCGCCCTTGCGGCGGCCACAGCGGCTTCGGCCTGCCTGCGCTGGGGTTCCCGCAGCACCAGGGGCGAATCCGGTGTTTTTCCCGGATGACTGAGATCCCAATCCGCACGGGCCGCCAGTCCCCGGCCTTCCTCTTCCAGCAGGAGAGCCTCGGTGCGGGCCAGCTCCGCTTCCGCGGCCATCCGCGCCAGCCGGTAGTCCGTATCATCCAGCACAAAAAGGATTTCATCTTTTCCGATGAAACCGCCCACTTCCAGCCGGGGATGAAGATGCAGCACCCGGCCGCTCACCTCCGCGGCGATGGCCGCCTCACGGCTGGCCGTCAGCGTTCCCGTGGCCCGCACCCGAACGGGCACATCGGAAAGCGCAAGACTGCGGGTTTCCACAAGAATTCCCGGAGACTCCGGAAAAACCGGCTGTGGTCTTTCCCGATTGGCAATGAGAAAGCCCATGATGCCCGCCCCCGCCGCCAGCACCAGCAGGGGAAGAACGCCCTTTATGAATCCCCGGCCCGCTTTTCCCATGACCCTTTGTTCCCTGTCCCCTTGTCCCCCGTCCCATTGTCCCATGATCCCTTCCTTTTTTCCCTGGCAGGCGTCAGGTCCACACGCCTTCTTTTCCTGTTCTTTTTTCATTTCCGGAAATGCCCTTCCGATGATCGGGCAGATTCCCTGCCCTCCTGTGCAAGGGTCTCGGCCAGAGCCCCCGAAGTCCAGGAGCCCCCAAGACTCCGGGCAAGGAGAATGCGCTGGCGCAGAAGCTCCAGCCGGGCACCCACCACGGCCTCTCTGGCCTCAAGATCCCGGTTTTCCGCGCTGAGGTAGTCCGCATACCCCCAGACGCCCTTTTCATACCGGAGGCTGGCCTGGGAAAACTCCAGCGCCGTCTGCTCCTGCTGGCGTTTTCTTGCCGCAAGCACCCTTTCCTGAGCCTCATTACGCACCAGGGCGTCAGCCATTTCCCGAAGTCCGGTGAGAAAGGTCTGTCGCCAGGCATCCACCGCACCTTCAAGGGCCGCCTCCTGGGCCTTCACCAGGGCTTTGCGCCGCCCCCAATCCACCAGCGGAGCGGCAAGGGAAGCACCGAGATTCCATGTGATTCCGGAAAGATCCGTGACCCCTGTTTCCTCATGGGCCCAGCCCGTCCCGGCTTTCAGCTGAAACCGGGGAAATCGGTCGCGGATGGCCATGGCCACATCCTGATCCGCCGCCTCCACCCGCAGCCAGGCGGCCTGAACATCGGGCCGCTGGCGCACCAGATCCGAAGGCAGGCCTTCCTCGTAAAAAAGAGGCGGTTCCGCGGGAAGGTCTTTGTAAGTGGGAAGCTCCGCACCCGGCCCAAGGCCGGAAAGCACCGAAAGGGCATGCCCATGCACCTTCAGGCTCGCTTCAGCGTCCGCAACCCCTGCCTCCAGCACGGCAAAGGCCGCTTCGGCCCGGGCCAGCTCCGAAAGGGCCAGAAGCCCCCGTTCATAGCGCTGCCGGGTCCAGGCCAGAAGATCCGAGGAGACCAGCAGCTTTTCCCGGAGAAGGGTAAGGCGCAGGGCTCCGGTCTGATACTGAAAATAAAGGGTTCCTGCCTCTGCGGCCAGCATCCGGTACAGGCTCAGAAGATCCGCCTCCGAAGCCCCGGCCAGAAAGCGGGCCTTGTCTTCCGCAGCCTCCAGCCGCCCCCAGAGATCCACCTCATAGGAAGCGGCCAGGCCCAGGGAAAGGGTTTCTTTTTCCTTTCCCGAAACCAGCCGGGATTGGCCTGCGCTGAGATCCCCATCCAGCTTCGGCATCCTGGCCGCAGCCTCGCTTCCCATCAGAGCTCTGGCCCTTTTCAGACGGGCCAGAGCCTGCATGGCTTCGGGATTGCGCAGGGTACGCTCCACCACACGGGTCAGTTCCGGATCATCAAAAACCTCCCACCACCGGGCTTCAGGCTCCAGAGTCCCAAAGCTTCTCGCAGGCGCGGGAAAATCCGGACCCGGCGCAGGCGCATCCAGGTCCAGGGACGGCCTTGGAGTACAGGAAAAAAACATCAGCGCCAGCATCAGCATCAGACAGCCCCGCATGGTCATACCCCCTCCATCCCCCGGACAAGAAAACGGATCAGGCTTTCCGTCACCGCTTCCACGTCCAGTTTTTCCGGAAATTCCCGGATGATACGAATAACGGGATGACTGCCATGCAGACAGTGCACCGTATGCAGCATGGCGCCGATGACAAACTGAAGTCGCATCACAACCCTTTCCATGGGAAGGTCCGGGAGCGCTCCACAGAAGGCCGACACAAAGGCCAGGATGGCCCTGTCCATGTATTTGTGGAAGATGGCCTGAAGCTGGGGATCCGGGTCCGTCACCATGCGGGCGGCCAGCACATGGAAACGCAGCTCCGGCCCCCCCTGCACAAGCCCCCGGATCGTGGGGGCAACGAGCGCCCGCACCAGGGGCTCCATGGGTGGCTTGATCCCCTGCCTTTCCGCCTCCAGCAGCACCGCCTCCAGCAACGCCATGCGCTCTTCGTTAATGGGCACGATTCTCCGTTCGATCACCGCCTCCAGCAGTTGTTCCTTGGAGCCGAAGTGGTAGTTCACCGCAGCCGCGTTCACTCCTGCCATCTGTGTGATGGCCCGGATGCCAGCACCCCTGAACCCCTGTTCCGCAAAAAGCCTTTCAGCGGCATTGAGAATGCGATCTTTGGTATTGCTTTCTTCCATGGGACCTCCATGACACACCCGATTCAATCAAACGATTGTTTTAATCTTTTGTATGAAATTACCCCTGCCTTGTCAAGACCCCAAAAAAACTCTCAGCACAAGGGAAGGCTCAGCGCCAGACCCCGGCTGAATCACACGAAAATCCCACCAAAATAAGGGACCTTGGGTCTTTTTTCCGAAAAGCCTGCAATTGTCTCGCCTGCCTTCTGTTTCTTTTTTTTAAAAAACTGTACCCATGGGGAAAGAAAACAATTGTATCTGTTTTTTTTCCACCAAAAGCTTAGGCTGGGATCCATGAATACGAAAACGCAGGACAAAAAATACCGCTACGAAGAAATCCACGAACGCATGACCCGGCTTGTCAGCACCGGCGTCTACCGTCCCGGAGAGCGGGTTCCCTCCATCCGGGAACTGAGCCGGAGCATGGGCGTGAGCCTCAACACCGTCAAGCAGGCCTATCTTCTTCTGGAAGACCAGCGCATCCTCGAATCCCGTCCCCAGTCCGGCTATTATGTGCGGCCCAGGGGCTTTGACCTGCCCCGGCAGCCCGCCTTTTCCGGTCCGGACCTTGCGCCCGCAGCCGTACCCACAGAACACATTTCCTCCCAGATCCTGCGCCACGCGGCCGATCCCCGCATGCTGCCCTTTGGGGCGGCCATCCCCGCCCAGGACTGCGTTCCCTCAGCCCGACTCTCCGCAATGATGGCTGCCCAGTGCCGTAAATTCAAAGCCGAAAGCACCGCCTACGCCATGCCCCCGGGCAGCCTGAAGCTGCGGGTGCAGATTGCCCGCAGGCTGACACTGGCCGGCTGTGACCTGGATCCTGATGAGATTCTCATCACCTCCGGTGCCTGTGAGGCCGTCTTCCTGGCCCTCCGCGCCCTGTGCAGACCGGGCGACACCCTGGCCATCGGCTCGCCCATCTACTTCAATTTCCTTGAAATGTTCCGGGAACTTTCCCTTAAGGTCCTTGAGATTCCCTCTTCTCCGGAAACAGGACTCTGCCTGGATACCCTGGAAAAGGCCCTGCAGACCCAGAGTCTTGCGGCCTGCCTTGTGATCTCCAACTTCAATAACCCCCTGGGAGTCACCCTATCCGATGAGAAAAAAAAGCGGCTCGTAGGTCTCCTTGCCCGCCACGGCGTCCCCCTGGTGGAAGACGACATCAACGGAGATCTTTCCTTTGCCAACACCCGTCCTTCCGTGGCCAAGGCCTGGGATCGAAACGGCCAGGTTCTGCTCTGCGGATCCTTTTCCAAAACCCTTGCCCCAGGATACCGCGTGGGATGGCTGGCCGCAGGAAAACACCAGGAAAGGGTGATCAGGCTCAAGATGATCTCCACCCTGGCCTCGGCCACGCCCACCCAGCTTGCCGTGGCTGAATTTCTCCAGTCCGGAGGCTATGAGCATCATCTGCGCCATATCCGCAAAATGTACGCAAAAAAAACAGCGGACATGGCCGAAGCCATCCGCCAGCTTTTTCCCCAAGGCACCCGCATCACAAGCCCCCAGGGCGGCTTCACCCTCTGGGTGGAAATGCCGGAAACCTGTGACGCCATGCAACTCTATCAAAAGGCCCTCTGCGCAAAAATCAGCATTGCGCCGGGCACCCTTTTTTCAACCACAGACCACTACCGCCATTACGTCCGGCTCAATGCAGCGGCCTGGTCCGAAGAAACCGCCTGGGCCGTGGAAAGTTTAGGCAAAATGGCCGCTTCCATGGACACATCCTAAAAAAAAAGACGCCCAATCCTTTGCCCTATACGATTTTTCCCCTTTCCCCATTGCGGAGTTTTCCATGCGTAATCTCTTCTTCTATGCCCTCACCGTTCTCATCTGGGGTTCCACCTGGATTGCCATCACCTTTCAGCTGGGCGAGGTGGACCCTATGGTTTCCGTGGCCCTGCGCTTCACCCTGGCCGCCCTGCTTCTGCTCGCCTTCTGCGCCCTGACCCGGATCCGGCTGAAATTTCCCCCCAAAGCCCACTTGGCCATGGCCTGCCAGGGTTTCTTTCTCTTTGCCCTGAATTACTGGTGTTTTTATCTCTGTGAACTTTATATCCCCAGCGGTCTCGCCGCTGTGCTCTTTTCCACCATCGTACTGATGAATGTGGTCAACGCTGCCCTGTTTCTCAAAAACCGGGTGGACATGCAGGTGCTCTGGGCCGGAGCCCTGGGCCTCAGCGGCATTGTTCTCGTCTTCCGACCGGAACTGGAAGCCTTTCACCTGTCTGACAAGGGCTTTGTGGGGGTTCTTCTCTGCCTGGCTGGTACCTGGCTGGCCTCCATCGGCAACATTCTTTCCGCACGTAATCAGAAAAAGGGCCTTCCCATCCTCCAGACCAATGCCTTCGGCATGGCCTATGGCGGCCTCTTCATGCTGTGCTTTTCCCTGGCTTCAGGGAAAAATCTCATGCCTCCCCTCACCCTTTCCTATATGGGGGCTCTGTTTTACCTGGCCATCTTCGGCTCCATCGTGGCCTTTGGCTGCTATCTCAGCCTTGTGGGCAGCATCGGTCCGGAACGGGCCGCTTACGCCACCCTGCTCTTTCCCATTGTGGCCCTTGTCTTTTCCACTTTCTTTGAAGGCTACCAATGGACCCTTTCCGCAGCCTGCGGTGTGCTCTTCATCCTCAGCGGCAACTTTCTTATGATGCGCAAGAAAAAAAAGGAGCCCCAGCCAGCCCCACGAACCCAGCCCCAAGCCTTGTCAGGAACCGATACCCTGAAACAGGCCGCATAAAAATCCGGGGGGCTTTGCCCCCCCTATCCCGCCTCCCCATCCGGATGCAGATCCTCCTTCCACAAGGCCAGACGTCTGCGGGCCTCAGCCACGGCTTCTCCAAGGCTGCCTGCCTCCTCAAGGCCCAGCACCTCACCGCTGTACGCCCCCCTGTCCAGAGCCGCCGCCTGGGCCAGATGGGCCTCGGCCATCCAGGGACAGCCTGAAAGTCTGGCCTTTTCCGCAGCAGCCACCTCCTCCAGATAAGAAAGGGCATCCACGCTCCGGGGAAAAAGGGACAGCACCCCATTGTTCAGCCCAAGACAGGCCGTGGCCCCCTTGCCCAGATGCTGCCCCAGCACCCGCCTGAGCCGTGAAAGGGCTGCATCCATACTGGTACGCGCAGATTCTGCCATCACATGGGGCCAGAGCCTTTCCTGAATACCGGAAACGGACATGCTGTGCCCAGGCGAAAGGATGAGCAGCCCAAGAAGACTGCGGTGCAGGGGAGAAAGATCTGCGGCATGCATGCGCCTTTCACCGCACACCAGGGCAAAGCCGCCAAGAAGACGCACCTCCGGCAGGTCAAAGGCCTTGCCCCTGGCGTCAAAACCCAGACCCAGCCCTTCCCTGGCCAGGGCCTCCACCCTTTCTCCTTCGATGCCCCGCTCCATGGCCAGGCTGAGAACCGAAGGAAGCCAGGCCGGAGCAAATAGAAAATGCGGCGCATTCCGGATCCGGGAAAGATAGAGCGCTTCCTTCAGATCCCCACAGGCCGTATCCGGATCTGCCTGCAGACGCACAAAGCTGCGTATCCAGAAAGCGCCTTCCCGCAGACAGATTTCTTCCGCCACCAGCTGCTGATCCAAAACCTTTTCCATTTTCCTTTCCGCTTCCGCCCTTTCCCCGCACAGGGCCGCCACAGCCCCGGTCATGAGAAGATTCATCAGCTGAAAGAAGGCGTTGCCTCCCGCGGCCTGGGCGGCTTCCGAAGCTGCGGCCACGGTCAGCGCTGCGTCTTTTTCTCCAAGGAGAGCCAGAGCCCAGGCGCGGTACTGAAGAAATTCACCCGTAAGAGCGGGCTGGGCCGCCACCTGGGGATCCTGAAGTCTTGCTGTTGCCAGACCTTCGGCTTCCCGGTACCGGCCCCTTTGTATGAGAAAGCAGATTTCCCGGATACGGATAAAGGGAAGGGCCAGGGTGCGGTCCAGCAGGGGACGCGGAAGACAGAGAATATGACGGCTTTCCTGAACAAAGGCCGCCTCCATGCCGCAAAGCCCCAAGGTGTTGGCCCTGGCAAAGCGCAGACAGAAAAGGCTCCAGGAGGAAAGGGCCGGATCCTGTAAAAGGCTGTGGCCCTGTTCGGAAATTTCAAGGGCCGTTCTGTGCCTGCCTGTCATGGCCTCCCCATGGGTGAGGATGGCGATGAGCTCGGCCTGTATGGAAACCAGAGCCGGTGGAACGCCCCGGACCAGAACGGGTGCTACCCGTTTTTGCACCATTTTCCGGGAAAAGGCATGAAGAATGGCAAACTGCCCCCACCCCAGGGCCACAAGGAGATCATCTGCAAAGCAGAGACGAAGATCCGGATGATCCAGAAGTTCCGTCATCCGAAGAAAAAGACGATCCGGGGCGTCGTAAAGAAGATCTCCGAAAAGCCGCCTGCGTATCATGAGTACCAGGCTGCGCAGCTCGCCTGTGGGATTTTTTTGCCTTGCATAGCCTCTGGCAGCCGTATGAAGAAAAAAAGCCGTTTTTTCAGGATCCGCCTCCGCCAAGGTAAAAAAAGCCAGTCCCAGGGCCAGACCGGGATGCTCTTCCGACACATCAAAGGCCAGGAGATACCGCGCAATCCTGGCATCCTGACGCAGGCTCAGAAAATCCGGAAAATGGGCGTCCATCAAGGTTTCCGCACCGTCTCCATCGCCTGAGGCGGCAAAACAGCACAAGGCCTCGGTCAGCAGCCCCCTCTCCCCATGCCAGGCTGCCATGGCCCCAAGCAGAAACCGCCGTACGGATAAGGGTTCCTCGGAATCTCTCTTTTGCCTCAGCATATCCAGAATCAGGTGATGAAAGGCATAGGTGTCCGAGCCCGTCTTCTGCACAAAAAGCCCTTCTTCCCCCAGATTCTGCAGAAGACCGGGAAAAGTGCTGTCCGGCGCCAGATCCTGAACCATGCTTACGGGAATACGCTCCAGGGCGCTGAGACAGAGCACAAAGCTTCTGCGCAGCCCCGTGAGCCGTCCCAGGAAAGTATCATGGAAAAACCGATGCAGATCCGCATCCAGGCAGGCTTCGGCCTGGATGTGCTCACCTTCCGCAAGCCTGCGGCGTACAGACACCACCCCCATGGTCCAGCCCTGGGTGGCCTTGTGAATGTCTTCCGCCACCTCCGATGAAATGGGGATGGCATAGACAGAGGCGTAAAGCCTTTGGATTTCAGACGGCCGCATGGCCAGCCGTTCCATGGAAATACGGGGAAAATCCCCTGCGCTGAGGCCCGCCGCCAGGGGCTGGGGAAGGCTGCGGGAAAGCCAGAGCAGACGAATGCCCAAAGGCCTTTCCTGGGCCAGCGCTTCCAGAAGGGATTGGTTGGCGGGATGGGCGGCCAGATGCAGGTCATCCATGACAACCAGCAGATCCGGAGCCTGATCCGCAAGGGAGGCGTAAAAAGCGCGGACAAAGCCCAGAGGGCCCTCCAGCAGAAGCTCCGCCCTCTGGGCACGGGTGCGAAGGCCCTGGCCTTTCCAGCTCGAAAGGGCCGCTCCCGCCGCAAGGAGCAGGTCTGTGGCCAATACGGAAGGATCCGCATCCGCGCCATCGCAGGAAAGCCATAGGACCCTTCCCTCCGACGCCACCTGGGCTCCGAACTGACTCTTTCCCTGGCCTGCCGGTGCAATGGCGGCAAGCCTGCCGGATTCCGCCAGAACAGAACGGCCGAAGGACACCAGATCCTCCCGAAACAGATGCTGTTCCCGCCGTACACCCGGCGGAAAAAAACGTCCAGATACCATAGGTGGCAATGCTCCGGAAAATCTCCTTGAAAAATTCGGCCCCACCGATTCTCTCCTTTCGGAAAGGCCCGAACTCAGGGCAGCAGCCTGTAAAAACGCTCCGGCTTCATGGCTCCGGCCAGCTCATCCAATCGACCCTTCAGGGCTTTGACCTCATCAAATCCCTGGGTACGCAAGAAAGCATAGCCCATGGCCGCACGGAATCCCGAAAGACAAAAGGTGATGATGAATTTATCCCTGGGCACCTCATCCACCCGATCCGGCAAAGCATTCAGGGGAATGTGCAGGGAAAAGGGAAAGGTCAGGTGGTCCCGCTCTTCCTGGGTCCTTACGTCGAGGAAAATAAAGTGGGGATGATGGATGAACCTGGCTGCCTCATCCACCGTGATCCCGTACTCACCGGCCACGATAAAATCAATGTCCATCTCTCGCAGCACATCTCCGATGGACAAAAACTCCCTTTGGGACAACAGCTCTCGGTCTGCCATGGGAAACCTTTCTTTTTCCTGATGTTTCCGGAACAGGTATTTTCTCCGCATACCGAAACTCTTCATGCCCGGCCCTTGTCCGGTAAACGGGAAAAACCCCAACTATGCCCACAACATAGCAAAAAACAGACCATCAGACCCCAAAACGGCTTCCCTGTCGGGTATCCCTTTCTTCCAGAAGCGCCAGGATGCGCTTGCGGGTTTCTTCCTTTTCCATGGCCCAGAGTGGGGCCACCAGTTCCTCTTCATGGGGGTCTCCGGTGAGGCGCTGGATCACCATGCGAGGGGGCAAAAGCTCCAGAAAATCACAGACCGCCCTCACATACAGCGCTTCCTCCATACACTGGTATTCCCCCCTGCGGTAGAACTCTTCCAGGGGCGTCCCTCTGACCACGTAGAGGAGGTGGATCTTCACTCCGTCAATGCCCATGGCCCCAAGCCGTCTTGCCGTTTCCCGCATTTTTTCAAGGTCTTCTCCGGGAAGCCCCAGAATCACATGGGCGCAGATGAAAATCCCCCGCCCCCGGGTCAGGGCCACGGCCCTTTCAAAGGCGGCAAAATCATGGCCTCTGCCGATTCTTTTCAAGGTTTCATCATGCACGCTCTGCAGGCCATACTCGATCCAGACCAGAACGCCCCTCTGCACGTAGCTTTGAAGAAGATCAAGGATGGCTTCGTTCACGCAATCCGGTCTGGTGCCGATGGAAAGGCCCACCACCCCTTCCACAGCCAGGGCCTCATCCCAGAGGGCTTTCAGTCGATCCAGGGGCGCATAGGTATTGGTATAACTCTGGAAATAGGCCATGAATTTCCTGGCCTTGTAGCGCCTGCCCATGTTGCGCTTTCCCTCCAGAATCTGCTCGGTGACAGACCGTCCCTCCCTTGCGGCTCCTGTCCCGGACCCCTTGGGATTACAATACACGCACCCTCCCACGCCCAGAAGGCCATCCCGGTTGGGGCAGGTCATGCCCGCATCCACACTGATCTTCTGCACCCGTTCTCCGAAATGACCCCGCAAAAAGGCGTTCAGGTCATAAAAACGATCATGGTTCTGACGCATTCCACAAACACTCCCTTGACCCGGACAAGAACAGGGCCTTATACTTTTATGTTTTTCGGGTACAGCTTTAAAAAAATTCTGAATGTACCCCAATATGGATCGCTCGTACAGCCCAGGGGAGAAGATCGTAAAACCATGCTCCATACGCCAAGCTATGATATCCTTGTCATTGGTGCCGGTCATGCGGGCTGCGAAGCCGCCCTGGCCGCAGCCCGCATGGGATGCAGCACCTGCCTTTTCGCCATCGACCTCGACAAACTGGCATCCATGCCCTGCAGCCCTTCCATCGGAGGAACGGCCAAGGGACATCTGGTTAAGGAGGTGGATGCCCTTGGCGGAGAAATGGCTAAAATAACGGATAAAACCGCCATACAGTATAAAACCCTGAATACCAAGAAAGGGCCTGCGGTCTGGTCTTCCCGCACCCAGAATGACAAAAACCGCTACCACAGGGCCATGAAGCAGGTGGTGGAGCAGTGCAGGAATCTGGATCTGCGCCAGGCCCTCATTGAAGAACTCCTTGTGGAAGATGGACATATCCGGGGCGTTCTGGATCACACGGGCTTTACCTACAAGGCCTCCTGCGTGGTGCTGGCCACAGGTACCTTTTTGTCGGGCAGGGTACACATCGGACTCAAATCCATGGAAGCCGGGCGGGCCGGAGAATTTGCCGCCTACGGCCTGGCGGCAAGCCTGCGGTCTCTGGGCCTTTCCCTCGGGCGCATGAAAACCGGCACCCCTCCGAGGCTGAAAAAAAGCTCCATCGATTTTTCAAAGTTCGAACCTCATACGGCGGATGCGGATCCAAAACCCTTTTCCTTTTCTTCCACAAAACCCTCCAGCCTGCCCCAGTTGCCCAGCTTCATTGGCCGAACATCCCCGAAAAACCGTGAGATCGTACTGGCCAACCTGGATCGATCCCCCCTTTATTCCGGTGTGATTCAGGGGGTTTCTGCCCGGTACTGCCCCTCTTTTGAAGACAAGGCTGTGAAGTTTCCGGAAAGGGAAACCCATCAGGTGATTCTCGAGCCCGAAGGCCTTGATACCGATGAAATCTATGCCAGCGGTCTGGGCAACAGCCTGCCCATGGATGTGCAGATTCCCTTTGTCCGCTCCGTTGCAGGACTTGAGGAGGCTGAAATCATCCGACCGGGCTATGCCATTGAATACGACTTTGTGGATCCCTTGCAACTGAAACCCACACTCGAAACCAAAACCATCTCCGGTCTTTTTCTGGCAGGCCAGATCAACGGCACATCCGGATACGAGGAAGCCGCAGCACAAGGTCTATGGGCTGGCATCAACGCCGCATGCAAGGTGCAGAACCGCCCCCCCTTTCTGCCGGATCGCTCCGAGGCCTATATGTCCGTCATGGTGGATGATCTCGTCACCCGGGGCACCCGGGAACCTTACCGCATGTTCACCTCCAGAGCCGAATACCGCCTGCTGCTCCGGGAGGACAATGCGGACCTCCGCCTTGCGGAAAAAGGCCATGCCCTGGGCCTTGTGGACAAAATTGCCGTGGAACGGGTCCGCGAGTATCTGCGCAGAACAAGCCTTGAAATCCAACGTATCCGCAGCATCCACATCGGCCCGGCCCATGCGAACCCCATCCTTGAAGCCGCAGGATCTCCCTTGATTAAAAACGGCGTGCCCCTCGATCAGCTCCTCAAAAGGGCGGAAATGGACTATACCTGCATCCAGACCCTCTGCCCACCGGACGCCCCCGTGGAGGATCGGGTGAAGCGACAGGTGGAAATCGCCATCAAATATGAAGGTTATATCCAAAGGCAGATGCAGGAGGTGGAGCGCTTCCGGGATCTTGAAAAAATCCGGATTCCAGAGGACTTCTCCTATGAGGGACTCCCCGGACTCTCCAACGAGCTTGCGGCCAAACTTCTCAGAATCCGACCCCGCACCCTGGGGCAGGCCTCCCGCATGGAAGGCATCACACCCGCCGCACTGGCGCTGATCCGTGTGGCCCTGAAAAAAAACCGGGAAAATGAGACAGGCCCGCCCTCAAGGCCTTAAAAACAACACACCCCTAACCCCATCGCCGCCAAAGGACCGTTTTATACCGGCGATCGCTGAGGCCCCATGTTCCGTGCCGAAAACCTCCGGATCCATCATATCGGCCCCCTCTCCTTTTCCGTAAAAGAAGGAGAATGCGCGGGCATTTCCGGTCCTTCCGGAACAGGCAAAACCATCCTTTTACGCGCTCTGGCGGACATGGAGCCCTTTTCCGGCCGACTCTGGCTTGAAGAGCTTTCCCATGACCAGATTCCAGCTCCCCAGTGGCGCAGGCGAGTGGCCCTCCTGCCTGCGGAAAGTCAGTGGTGGTTTCATACCGTTGCCGCCCATTTCCCCGGCGGCTTTCCGGAAAAGGCGGCCCAGGTTCTGGGCTTAGGCCCGGAGGTGGCTGCCTGGGAGATTCATCGCCTTTCCAGCGGTGAAAAACAACGCCTCTCCCTTTTGCGTATCCTCGAAAACCGACCCAGGGTGCTGCTTCTGGATGAACCCACAGCCAACCTCGATCCCAAAAGCGCCAGGGCCGCCGAAACCCTGATCCTGGATTTTCAGAAAAAAGAACAAGCGGCCCTGCTCTGGATCAGCCATGATCCCGAACAGCTGAATCGGGTCTGTCACACCCTCTACCATCTGGAAAACGGATACCTCTCCCTCAAGGGAAAGGTGCTTCATTAAAGGAGTCTTCCATGGTACTGCTCAGCCCCCTGGATCTGGCGCTGGCCGCCCTTCTCATTTTCATCAACGCGGGTCTCTCCCTTCTCCTGCGCCTTGGCATTGGCCGCCAGCTTCTCATCGCGGCCACACGCACTGTGGTGCAGCTTTCCCTTCTGGGCTTTGTACTGAAGTTCATCTTCAATCTGGTTCATCCAGGCCTGATCGCCCTGATGGCCCTTTTCATGGTCTTCACAGCAGGCTGGGAGGTCATGGGCCGTCAGAAGTATCGCTTTACAGGACCCTGGAGTTTTGGCATCGGCGCTTCCGCCATGTGCATATCCTCTTTCATCATCACCCTTTTCGCCCTGATGGCCATTATCCGCAACGATCCCTGGTACGAGCCCCAGTATGCCATTCCCCTCCTGGGCATGATCCTTGGCAATACCATGAACGGCATTGCCATCGGCCTGGATCGTCTCACCCAGACACTCTGGGAAAAAAAAGCCATCATTGAAACCCGACTCATGCTGGGCCAGACCTTTTCCGAATCCGTAGCCGATATCCGAAGAGACAGCATCCGCAGCGGCCTGATCCCCATCATCAACGCCATGAGTGTCGCAGGCATTGTCAGCCTTCCGGGCATGATGACAGGCCAGATCCTTGCGGGCACGCCCCCCATGGAAGCGGTGAAATACCAGATCCTCATCATGTTCCTCATTGCAGGGGGAGCAGGATTCGGAACCATCTTTGCCGTGAATGCGGGGGCAGGCAGACTTTCGGACAAAAGACACCGCCTGCGGCTGGACAGGCTGCGAAGGACTGGGCGCGGCGGATGAGACCTCCATGCTCCAATGGTGAGGCCATTGCATCGTGACAAAATCAAAATCCATGCCAATTCTTGACAGTGTTCCAGGGGCACCTATATTTTCTGCGTCCAACAATCCTTTTCCCCCATGGTTTCAGGGCGGAAAATCCAGAGAGGTTCTATGAGCAACACGGATTACTACGATATTCTCGGCGTGGACCGCAAAGCCAGTCCGGAAGAAATCAAAAAAGCATACCGCAAGCTTGCCGTGCAGTACCATCCGGATAAAAATCCCGGCAATGCCGAAGCCGAAGCCACCTTCAAAAAAATCAGCGAAGCCTATGCCGTACTCAGTGACAAAGAAAAGCGCCAGCAGTACGACACCTACGGTTCCGCAGGTTTCCAGCAGCGCTATTCCCAGGAGGATATTTTCAGGAATTTCGATTTTTCTGATATTTTCAGGGAGTTCGGTTTTGGTGGCTCCGGTTTCGGCGCCTTCTTCAGTGGAGGCCCCCGGGGAAGCGCCCGCTTTCATCATGCTCCGGCCAAAGGACGAGACAGGGTCTATGAATTGCCCCTGACCCTCAGGGAAATCGCCGAAGGAGCGCAGAAGACCATCGGTTTTTCCATACAGGGACAAACGGAACAGCTCCAGGTGCGCATTCCCAAAGGCCTCTTACCGGGTAAAAAAATCCGGCTTTCCGGCAAGGGAGATCCCAGCCCCTACGGAGGGCCTCCGGGCGACCTTTATATTCAGTGTCGTCTGGTACCCCACTCCCTTTTCCGCCATGAGGAACACGATCTTTTCATGGATCACAGCCTCCGTCTCAGTGAGGCTATGCTGGGTACCCAGATCCGCGTTCCCACCCTGGATGGCAAGGAGCTTGAAATCCGGATTGCTCCGGGAACCCAGCACAAAACCCGCATGCGTATCCCAGGCCGAGGGCTTCCCAAGATGCAGGAGCCTGAAAAAAAGGGGGATCTTTACGTACAGATTCTCATCTCCCTTCCCAGAGAGCTGACGGAAGAACAGAAAGATCTGCTGAAAAAACTCAAAGATAAAGGCCTGTAAGCCTTGTTTCTGTCTCCAAAACCCGCCTTCATCCGGTACACCGGTTGACTTTCTTCCGGATACCGGATATTTTTTTTATGTTTCTATATTTAAAAAGATTCCAAAGACTGCCAAATGCCCGCGAGGACTGCCTTTTTTTATGACCGAACTTATTCCCGTACTTTCCGAAGAACAAATTCATGCCCGAATCCAGGCCGTTGCCAGACAAATTTCTGAAGATCACCAAGGCAAACCCCTGATCATGATCGGCGTGCTCAAAGGCGCTTTCATTTTTCTTGCAGACCTTGTCCGCCAGCTCTCCGTTCCCTGCACCGTGGATTTCATCTGCGCCTCCAGTTACGGCAAGAATCAGATCTCGTCAGGCCATGTGCGTATCACCAAGGATGTGGACCTTGATCTTGTGAACGCCCACGTGGTCCTTGTGGAAGACATCGTGGATACGGGGCTCACCCTTTCCCATCTTGTTAAACACATTGAAAATCGCGGCGCTGCAAGCGTAAAAATATGCGCCCTTTTGGACAAACATGAACGCCGTCAGAAGAATATTCATGTGGATTATGTCTGTCACACCATTCAGGACGGCTTTATTGTCGGATACGGCATTGATTATGCAGAAAATTACCGTCACCTGCCGGCCATCTACCATTTAAAATCCTAAGGAGAGGATGCTTTTATGATCATCACGTGCGAGGCCTGCGCCGCCCGATTCCGACTTGACGATCATTATATCCAGCCCACCGGCACCAAGGTTCGCTGCGCCCGATGCCGTCATGTTTTCACGGCTTTCAGGGAATCCGAACCTGAAGCTCCACAACCTGTTTCCCAGGACACCCAGCAAGACGACGTCCCGCACCTGGAAGATGCCCACAAGCCCCCAGAAGCAAAAGACGTCTCAGAGTCCGCATCTTCTTTTTCTCCCTTCGCCCTGCCGGATCTTCCGCCCCTGCCTGTGCTTACGACGCCCCCGGAGGACCTCAGCCCCAATCCCGATATTCCCGCACTGGACCTTGACGACATACGCCCGGCAAAAACCACTCAAGGCGAAGAAGAACCCACCTCCTCTGAGCATAGAACTTCCAGAGAAGAACCTGTTCTTGAGGATTTTGATCTGGACTCCGTTCTGAAAACCCCGCCCGAAGACAGCAGGGCCCTGGAAGAAGGTTTCGACCCCGATTTTATGTCAGAAGCGGAAAAAACAGGAGCCAGGGCATCCTTAGAAGACCTGGACCTTGACCTGAAACAGGCCCCTGACCAGAATTTTGAACTGGACTTCCACCTGGACGAAGACCCTATTCCGAAAAAAGAAGTCTCTGATGACTTAGACCTCTCCTTTGATCTCGACGAAACACCGGATACGGAGACCTCCACCCGCACGGAAGAGCTTGAACTCGACTTCAGCCTGGATGAAGACCCCGTTCCGAAAAAAGAAGTCTCTGATGACTTAGACCTCTCCTTTGATCTCGACGAAACACCGGATACGGAGACCTCCACCCGCACGGAAGAGCTTGAGCTCGACTTCAGCCTGGATGAAGACCCCGTTCCGAAAAAAGAAGTCTCTGATGACTTAGACCTCTCCTTTGATCTCGACGAACCACCGGATACGGAGACCTCCACCCGCACGAAAGAGCTTGAGCTCGACTTCAGCCTGGATGAAGACCCCGTTCCGAAAAAAGAAGTCTCTGATGACTTAGACCTCTCCTTTGATCTCGACGAAACACCGGATACGGAGACCTCCACCCACACGGAAGAGCTTGAACTCGACTTCAGCCTGGATGAAGACCCCGTTCCGAAAAAAGAAGTCTCTGATGACTTAGACCTCTCCTTTGATCTCGACGAAACACCGGATACGGAGACCTCCACCCGCACGGAAGAGCTTGAACTCGACTTCAGCCTGGATGAAGAAAAACCCCAAAAAGACTCCACAGACGATTTCAGCCTTGATCTCGACTTTGACCTTGACTTCAAAGAACCCCAATCCGCTTCTTCCGAAGACCTGGACCTGGATCTCCATCTGGACCTTGAAGGCGATGCCTCCAAGCAAAAGGATTTTCTGGAAGATCTGGATCTGGACCTGGATTTTGAATCCGCTCCGGCCGCACCTGCGTCTGAAAAAACCCTGGATGACTTTGATCTCCAACTGGATATGGACGACCATGACCTCCAGGGAAAATCCGCTTCCAAGGATTTCCGTCTTGAGCTGGACACCGCTTCCTCAGGACAAGAAAAACCCTCCGATGATTTTGAACTGGACCTGGACCTGGGAGAAACCAAGCCCCCAACCCCCAGCGAAAAACCCCAACCTTCCCTGGCCCATGCGATCATTGCTTCCCCGGAAAAACCCGATGCGGATTCGGGCGAGGAGGAAAAGCCTTCCCAGGAACTCCTGGGGCAAAACCTCAAAAAATCCCAATCGCTCCGTTTCATTCTGCTCATTCTCCTTCTGCTTTTGCTTATGGGCGCGGGTATTTTCGGAGGCATTCTCTATCTGCAGAAAAACCAGATTTCCCTTCCTTTCATCGGTCCCCCCCCATCCAGAACCGCAGTTCCGGAAGTACAGGATCCAGGGAATCTCAGAATTCATACCCTTGCCGTTGGTCACAGCTTTGTGAATCATGAAAGCGCGGGAAGATTGCTGATCATTTCGGGCAAGGTCCGCAATGACTATCCCCATACCAGGCACCACATCCATCTGAGAGCCAGGCTTTTCACCGGAGAATCGCCTGCCGCCACCCGTATGGTCTATGCCGGAAACACGCTTCCGGAAATGGAGCTGATCCGCATGCCCATGGCGGCCATTGAAAAAGAACTTGGCAAAAAGAGCGGAGACCGGGCGATCAATGAAAACATCGTCCAGGGAAAGGAGATTCCTTTCATGTTTGTCTTCTCCGACCTTCCCCAAGGGCTTTCAGGTTTTGAAATTGATGTACTCCGATCCTCACCCGTTCTGCAGCCCTGAAAAAAAGAAAGGGGTTTTGAAAAATTCAGTTGACCTTATGAAGCGTCCTTGTTAATAAAGCTTCCGTTTGTCTGGGTCGCTTCCGGACAATCCGGCGATGTAGCTCAGCTGGTTAGAGCATGCGGCTCATATCCGCAGTGTCCGGGGTTCAAGTCCCTGCATCGCCACCAACGACCAAATAAGCCTCCTGGAAATCCAGGGGGCTTTTTTTATATCCTTACCGTTCTGCCAGAAAAGTCGGATGGAAGATCAGTTGCCAAGCGCCCCATGATTTTATAAGATCAGTGTTTCCTTGGGGCCACTCCCAGGGAAAACCCGAATTCCTGAGGACAAGGCATGCTTTTTGATAAAATCGCCGAAGAAAAAATCCTGGAAGCCCAGAAACGCGGGCTTTTTTCCAACCTGCCCGGATCCGGTGCGCCCCTTCCCCCCGAAGACATTCCTATCCCCGAAGATCTCCGTATGGCTTATCGCATGCTCAAATCCGCCGACTTTCTCCCCCCGGAACTGGAACTCAGAAAAGAAATTCATTCGACCCGAGAACTTCTGGAAGCCGTTCCAGAGATTGCAAACAAGCAAAAAATCCTTACAAAACTCAATGTCATGATCCGAAAACTGAACATCCTGCAACCCGCGCGGCTGGATCGGGAAATGCCCGAATACTACCTGCCGCAGATTCTGGAACGCCTTGAAAACCAAAATCCTGAAAATACAGATGGAATCCCATGAAATTCAGACGCAAGAAAAAAGAATCCCACCCAAAATACAATCCAAGACCCAAACGTGAGCCCCTGCCCACCGAAGGCCTTGCCAGTAGTGTTTTCCTTGCCTATGGCATTGTACTGCTGAATGTGCTTCTGATCGCCGCCATTGGTCTTCTTGTACTCTTTTTCCGGGGCATTGTGCATTACATGACCTGGATTTTTGTGGCTGGCCTGATCGCCATTTTTGTCACTGGCTACTATTTTCTCCGCCGCATGCGCCATGAGCAACGCAGGCTTAAGGAAATTCTGAGCTTACCCGAATTTTCCGGAAGAAACGTGGAAATCAGTCTCCTGGGCGGCTTTGCAGCCCTTCGCATGGGAGCCAAAAAAATCGGCCCTGCGCCCCCCTCCTTTGATGCCCATGCTGTTCTCCAGCTGGAAGCACCGGAAAACCTGCGGGTGAGGGATCTGACAGAGCTCGGCCGCATGCTGGAAAAGGGGCTGATTACACGAGAAGAGTATGAACTTGCCAAGCAAGAGATTTTCCGTCACGCTCAACCGTCAGCGCTCCCGGAAGTCGGTTGCGGCAAAACGCCCCTTGTGGATATCACACCCCACATACCGGAAAACGAAAGGAAAGCCAGGTCCCTATGAAAAAAATAAGACTGGCCCTTATCACAGGCGGTACATCCAATGAACGGGAAGTGGCCCTCTCCGGTGCTGCGGCCGTAGAAGCCGCCCTGAATCCGGAGGCCTACATCATCACCCGCTACGACGCCGCTTCGGACATTCCCCGCCTTATCACAGACAGGCATGCCATCGACTTTGCCTTTCTTGTGGTGCATGGAGAAAACGGGGAAGACGGCAGACTCCAGGGCCTTCTGGATCTTCTCCATATCCCCTATCAGGGCTCCGGTGTTCTGGGCAGCGCCCTTGCCTGCAACAAGCTGGCGGCCAAGGAAATCTTCTTTTCCAAAGGTCTTCTCACCCCTCGTTGGGAAACCTTTGATCGCTTTACGCCGGAACTCGAAGCCCTGCTTTCAGAAAAAATCGGACTTCCCCTGGTCATCAAACCCGCCCATGGGGGCTCCAGCCTTGGCATGAGTATTGTCCATGAAAAAAAGGATATTCTCAAAGCCTGCGAACTCTGCCTTTCCTGCGGGCCCCAGGGCCTTGCGGAGCCTTATATCCGGGGCAGGGAGCTGACCTGCGCCGTGTGGGGGGATGATCCTGTGGAAGCCCTGCCCGTTATCGAAATCCGACCCGGAAAAGAATTTGCTTTTTTTGACTACACGGCAAAATACACCCCCGGAGCCACGGAAGAAATCTGCCCTGCCCCTATCCCTCCGGATACGGCCCTGAAAGTACAGAAAGCCGCCGTGCTGGCTCACAAAAGTCTTTACTGCGAAGGCTACAGCCGCTCAGACTTCATTCTGCGGGATGAGGAGCTCTATATTCTTGAAACCAACACCCTGCCCGGCATGACGAAAACCAGCCTTTTACCCCTTGCCGCAAGAACGGCGGGCATTCCTTTTCCGAAATTGATTGACGGCCTCATCCAATTGCGGTTAAAAAAGGGGCGCTTACAGGGTTGACACCCCCGTAGAAAAACCTGGTCCCATGTCCTTATTCATAAGAAACTTCGCTCTGGTGAAAGCCAGGGCTTTTTTTTACAAGGCCCCAGGCATCGCCATCACCTTTTGTGTCTTTGCGCCATCCATCCACAGGCAGACAGGGAGATAAGAAGCCCTGCACAAGGAGAAGCCATGAACATACTTGTCATTGGAAGCGGCGGCCGGGAGCATGCCCTGGTCTGGAAAATCCGTCAGAGCCCCAGGGTGAGGAATGTTTTCTGCGCACCGGGAAATCCGGGAATTGCAACTTTAGCCCAATGCGTCGCCATTGCTGCGGATGCCCTGGAAGATCTTCTGGCCTTTGCCCTGGAAAAGAAAATCGATCTCACCGTTGTCGGGCCTGAAGTCCCTCTGGCTGCGGGCATTGTGGATCTTTTTTCCGCAAAGGGCCTGAAAATTTTCGGACCTTCAGCCAAGGCGGCCGAGCTGGAAGCCTCCAAAGCCTTTGCCAAGGATATCATGCAACGCTATGGCATCCCCACAGCAAAGGGGCAGAGTTTCAAGGACATGGACCAGGCCCTGGCCTTTTCCGAAGCCCTCGGAGGGCAGGTGGTGGTCAAGGCCGATGGTCTGGCCGCAGGCAAGGGGGTGATCGTCTGCCACAGCCTGGAAGAAGCCAGAGGCGCGATTCAGAGCATGCTGGGGGACAAAACCTTTGGCGATGCCGGAGCCACTATCCTTGTGGAGGAAAGACTTGACGGAGAGGAAGCCTCCTTCATCGCCCTCACAGACGGCAGAACCGTCCTGCCCCTACCCTCTTCCCAGGATCACAAGGCCGTTTCTGACGGAGACAAGGGTCCCAACACCGGCGGCATGGGAGCCTATTCTCCGGCACCTGTGGTGGACCTTTTCATGCAGCGCAAAATCATGAAAGAGGTGATGGAGCCTGCGGTAAAGGCCATGGCCAGGGAGGGCCGCCCCTTCAAGGGGGTTCTCTATGCGGGCCTCATGATCCATAAAGATCAGATCCGGGTGCTGGAATTCAATGCCCGCTTCGGTGATCCGGAAACCCAGCCCCTCATGATGCGCATCCAGTCCGACCTTGTGGATCTCATGGAAGCTGTGGTGGATGAACGGCTGGATGCTGCTGTCCTGAAGGTGGATCCCAGGGTTGCGGTCTGCGTGGTGATGGCAGCAGGCGGATATCCGGGGGTGTACGCCAAGGGTGACATTCTTTCCGGCCTTGAAAAGGCGGGAAGTCATCCGGATACGATGGTTTTCCATGCGGGTACGGCCAGAAATGAGGCCCATGTTGTCACAAACGGCGGCAGGGTGCTGGGAGTCACGGCTCTGGGGAATACGGTACAGGAAGCAAGGGAGCAGACTTACTGTGCCGTTTCTGATATTTCATTCAACAACTGTCACTACCGAAAGGATATTGCCATGAAGGCCATTGAAAAGGACAGCCGTGCGCCCCGGGTGGGCATTGTCATGGGAAGCGACTCCGATCTTCCCGTTATGATGGAAGTGGTTGCCGTTCTCAAAAAATTTGATGTTCCCTATGAAATGACCATCGCTTCTGCCCACAGAACGCCGGAAAAAGCAGCCCGTTTCGCCGCAACGGCCAGAGAAAAGGGCATGGGGGTCATCATTGCCGGAGCCGGTCATGCGGCCCATCTGGCAGGGGCCATGGCCGCAGGCACCACCCTTCCCATCATTGGCGTTCCCATTGACTCCTCAGCCCTTCAGGGACTCGATGCCTTGCTCTCCACCGTGCAGATGCCTCCCGGTGTTCCCGTGGCCACAGTGGCCATCGGCAAGCCCGGCGCCTACAATGCGGGCATACTGGCCATACAGATGCTTTCCATCGCAGACCAAGACCTTGCTGACAAACTCACCGCTTTCAAACAGGAAATGGCAGACAAAGTGGAAGAAAAGGCCAAGGCCCTTGTTCCCTGACAGATGCGGATTTTCAGATACAACGGAAATTCTCTCCTCCCGCCTTCCCGATACGGCTTCCATGGCCAGAGCCAGCCGCTGCATTCGGGAAGGCGGGCTTGTGATTTTTCCCACCTCCTGCCTTTACGGCATAGGGGTGGATGCCCTGAATCCTGAAGCCATCCAACGGGTCTTTCAGGCCAAAGGCAGGCCGGAAATCAAACCCCTTCTCATCCTCGTTCCGGATATGGCTTCGGCCCTGAACCAGGTTGAAGACCTTTCCTCCGAAGCCCTGCGGCTTATGGAAATATTCTGGCCAGGAGGTCTCACCCTGGTCCTCAGAGCCAAGGGACACCTTCTCCCTTCCCTTACCGCAGGAACGGGTAAGATTGGTATCCGGATTCCACAACATCCCGTGGCCGCCGCCCTTGTCCGTGCCGTGGGAGGCCCCATTACCGGCACCAGCGCCAACCTCTCCGGACAACCGGGAGCGGCCCGTGTGGCTGACGTGGATCCTTCCGTAAGAAGGACCGCGGATCTCATTCTGGATGCAGGCCCCCTGCAGGGCGGCGCAGGCTCCACCGTACTGGATATGACCCTTTCTCCTCCCCGAATTCTCAGAGAAGGGGCTGTTTCCGCGGAAAAAATCCTGAACGCGCTCGGGAGAAAACGGCAAAGCCGTTGACAAAAAGGTCGCTTTCCTCTACATAACCCTACGCATATGCCGGAGTGGTGGAATTGGTAGACGCAGCGGACTCAAAATCCGCCGGGCTTATGCCCTTGAGAGTTCGAGTCTCTCCTCCGGTACCATTTGAAATTCCTAAAGATCCTGAAGGCCAGAGACAGGCTTTCAGGATCTTTTTTTGGCGTGAGTTAACCCTTCTGCACGTTGGTTTTCATATT
The DNA here is from genome assembly GCF_034006065.1 of Desulfobotulus sp. NCBI lineage: Bacteria > Pseudomonadati > Thermodesulfobacteriota > Desulfobacteria > Desulfobacterales > Desulfobacteraceae > Desulfobotulus > Desulfobotulus sp. The sequence continues at coordinate 63,605 of NZ_JAVETM010000003.1, forward strand.
TTCCCAATCCAATCCGCGCAACACTCGGCAATCAAGCGCTGGCCCTCTGCATTGGGATGTACATCCATGGCAAGGTTATCATAAAAGCGACCGCCCATGGCGTCCCATGAAGCATCCGCACGCATCTCTTCCAGAAAAAATCGGGAGTCCAGAAGAAAGTCCTTACAGATTTTTTCGACTTTACGAGAAAGCATCAACGGTTTTTCCTGAAGACTGCCACAGGCCTCAAAGGCTGGAAAACCCAGCCATACGCACCGGCAGCCCGCCCGATGAAGACCCGAAAATAGCTCCAGAAAAAGGCCCATCAGCTCTTCTTCGTTCATGCCATAGGGCCAGACCAGGCGACCATCCCCCTCATAATGATTGGCACCTGCGGACACAAAAACCAAATCCGGCCTGTATCGCGCCACATGACAGGGAGTTCTGGCCACCAGATCCGACAGCGTGGCCCCGGGCTGCGCCATGGGATTGATCCCTCCCTGGGAAACCACCCCAAGCCCTGTGAGCTTCTCAAAAACCCGCCAGCATGCAGCGGTCGGCCGAACCCCCCATCCATGGAGAATGGAATCCCCCACAAAAGCAATTTTACCCATATCCTTGTTTTTCATCCCAGGTCTCCACAAGCCCCCATGCCAGCGAAAAAGCGGACCGGAAGGCCCGCTTTCAGTTTGTATTTATTTTATTAAAAAAACAAATATTTAAGCCACTCTACCAGGTAATTTTAAAATCCAGGATATACGATTGATCCGTGATATCGCGCAGCTCAAAGGATTCCTTATAGCCCAGGGAAAAACTGAACCAGGACAAGGGACGAACCGTCACCATACCAAACACCACCGTCTGATACTCATACCCATCCGCCACATCATCCTGAAGCTGGTGGACACGGAAAACCTCTCCCCGTAAAGTCACACGCCCATCCATGAAGTTCGCGATCCCCCCCACCGAAGGAATCAGGTTATGTTCCCAGGGCAGATCGTTCAGGGCATTGGAAATCCAGCGCACCTCCTCGGGAACCAGGTCATTGGGAATTTCCTTTTTAAGCGCCTGGTACATGAGGCCTGCATTGACAATGACATGGGGAGAAAGCGCATGGGAGTACCGCAGGCCTGTGCCGCCGCCATATTCCAGATACCCTCCGCCATCCGTAAACACCTTGGATTTGAGATAGGTCACCCCCACCGTACCATTCACCATCCATTCCGTCACTCCATTGGCGCGGTACCAGCGTTTCTTGAAAAAGGGCATGAAGGCCGCATGCTTGTACTCTGTATCCAGGTTATCTTCCACATCCAGCTGGCGATACGGAACCGTAATACCCACAGAACTGCTGCGGGATTCACCAAAACGCCATTCATAAGCCATGATGCCGCTGGATCCTGTGGCCTTATCCGAACCGATCTTCATGCGGTCATGCTGGCCTGAGATCACAATATCCTTATTGGATACGGGCACAAAGGAAACCGTACCCGAAGAGGCCGTGCCTGCGGCGGCACCTGCGGCATCCTGAGCCGTCATCGCGTTGGGTGACATATAGGCGGAAGACATGAAGGCTGACTGTGCCAGAGACTGGGTACTGGTCATGCCGCTGGCCGCCGTGTCCGGAGCATTGCCAAACACCGCCTTAAACAAGGCCGTTCTGTTGGCTTCCGCCCAGGTTTCCAGCTCTTTTTTCGTACCATCAAAGCTCAAGGGGGAAACCCCCCTGCCCGCCACCGTGAGGGTCACCCGGTCATTATCCCGGAAAACGCCATCCTGACCATCCACGGTGGTGACCCTGAATTTCACATCTGCATTATAAAGCCTGCCATCCTGCCACACATTGTTCTTGATCTCTTTTTCCGAAGGAATGTTGTTAAAAATGGATTGCCAGACCTCCTCGTCCCCTGCGATCGCGGACGCGGAAACACACAGGCAAACAAGAACTGTCAGAACCCAGAATACCAAAACTTTTTTCATACCCACCTCCCGGACCAAGAATGTTCACCCCTTAAAAAAAATTTTAAAGTCTCTACATCCCTCAGATTTTTCATAATAGCGCGTGATCCGGATTGTATCGCCCCCCATTGCGGGGTGCAAGATAAAAAAACCGCCCGTCTCCGGGCCAGAAGAGACGGGCGGTTTTTTTTGTCCGTTTCATCCCTGGAGCCCATCCGCTCCAGGTAGGATCAGAACATCTTTTCCACAGGCCTGCGCTCCGGTACATAGACCTCGGGAATTTTTCCTTCGTTCCAGTCCTTTGAAACATAAAGATTGCAGTAACAACTTCCGAACTCCGCCACGTCCGGTTCCCGGTATATGCAAGGACAGAGAATATCCCTATCCTTTTCCCGATTTCCGGAGGCAAGGCGGCAGGGGCAGGCCATGTAGCCATACCGCTCTTTGTTCTTCACCAGCCCCTCCAGGAGTTCCATCACCCGGCTTTTATCCTTTGAAAAAAAATAGCCTTTGGGTTCCTGGGTTTTTCGCAACATGTCATGGAGTTTTTCAAGATCCATACTCATAAGCCCAAGGCCTCCCTGATCTCTTCCTCCCGATAACCCACAATCACCTTGTCGTTAATCACGATGGTGGGAAAGGAGCACCGGGGGTTCAGAGCCCGGAGTTCTTCAAGAATGAGAACGCGTTCTTCCTGATCCAGAAGATCCACATCCGTAAATCGGTACTCCACACTGCACGCACCCAGAAGTCTTTTGGTGGATTTACAATGACCACACGTACTGAGAGAATACAGGATCACTTCAGGTGCCTTATCCATACCGTCCTTCATGGCAGGGCCTCCTCCTGCGGGTTTGGGTTCTGATGGGGGGGATGGGTGCCGGGGAGGCTGCTGGCCCTCCCTTTCTTCTGCGGACAAAGACCCAGCCGCCTGCCCCTTTCCGGAAAACCGTGCTGCCCAGCGAGAAAAAAATCCCATACAATCCTCCGATTCTGATAAAAAGGGGACATGGATCCTCCCGGAAAAGGCAGAGTCCGGGCTCCTTGGTTCAAGATCCGGTATAAAGTTCCGGATAATCCTTTAAAAAACGATACAGGGTTGCCCGTCCAACCCCCAGAAGCTTGGCGGCCTTGGCCTTATTGCCATCCGTTCGCAACAGCACCTGGGCCACCGTATCCGCATCCAGCTTCCGGGAAGGGCCTTTTCGGGATTTCAGCTCCACCTCTCCCCGGATTTCCAGGGGAAGGTCCAAAGGCCCGATCTCACCGCCACCGGATTTCACAATGGCAAAACGCACCGCATTCTGAAGTTCCCGCACGTTGCCAGGCCAGGAATAATCCATGAGCATACCTAAGGCTTCCCTGGAAATGCGCGGTGAGGTGTGGGGATACTGACGCGCCGCTTCTTCCATAAAATGACGAACAAGATGGGGAATGTCGTTGCGCCGTTCCCTCAGGGCCGGAAGCCGGATGGGCACCACATTCAGACGGTAATACAGATCGTCCCTGAAATCGCCCTTAAGCACTTCCTTTTTCAGATCCTTGTTTGTGGCAGAGACAATGCGCACATCCACCTTCAGGGTCTGTTCACCCCCCACCCGCTCAAAGGAGCCTTCCTGAAGAAAGCGCAGCAACTTAACCTGCATATGTTTGGACAGCTCCGCCACTTCGTCAAGAAAAACCGTCCCCCCGTGGGCCAGCTCAAAACGGCCTTTCTTGTCCCGCACAGCTCCGGAAAAAGATCCCTTCACATGCCCGAAAAGCTCAGACTCTATGAGCCCTTCGGGCAAAGCACCACAATTGATGGGAACAAAGGGCTTTTCCGACCTGGGGCTTTCACTGTGAATGGCCGCAGCCACAAGTTCCTTGCCCGTTCCCGTATCCCCTGTGATATGCACGGGAAAATCGTACTGGGACACATCCCGGATCTGCTGAAAAATCTGAAGCATCTTGGGATCATTCCCGATAATTCCGGAAAAACGGCCCATGTCCGCAGCCTTCAGCCGCAGATCAAAAAGATCTGTCACATCCCGCATGGAGGCCAACACTCCCCACAGTGATCCATCGGGTTTTTTCATGGCGGTCAGGCTCATCTCCACCTGACGCACCTCACCGGAGTGGGATACCAGATTCAGGGGATAGGAGCGCTGGTCTTCTGAAAAAACCGTATCACCGCAGAAGGAACAACGGCTGCCGCACAGGGGGGACCCGAAAACCTCATGACAATCCCTGCCGATCACCTCTTCCCTGGGAAAACCCGTAATCCGCTCCGCCTCACGGTTGAAAACAAAAATCCTGCGAGCGGTATCATGGGCCACAATACCCGTATCCAGGTTATCCAGAACCCTGAGAAGATTTTCCTTTGAAAACAGAATGTCATCCACTGAAGAGTGGGTCATGGGACTTTTGCCTCGTTTCTGACCTTTGCCTGTAACACCGTCAGGTATCTCTGAAGCGCAGAAATACCGCCCTGAAAACACAACGGCGCATGAAAGGAATGCTGTATCATGGAGCCAGGGCCATACGCAAAGCCCCCAGGGCATTGCCCACCCCATGGTGCTCCGGCAGAATCAACTCCGCACCCAGGGCTTGGGCCACATCCGGTAAAAGATATCCCGCAGCCGCGCCAATCCCCACGAGAGGACCCTTCAGGGTAAAACGGATATCCAGAATATCATGGGACCTGCGTTCCGGCCAGAAGGCGGAAAAGGCCTTGCCCGTCTGCAAACGCACAAGAAAATCCACAATGGCGTCCTCAATGCGGCGGGCCACATCGGCCAGCAGCTCATGGCAAAAACGCTCTGTGTTCATACCCAGGGCCTCGCCCAGAATCCCTGCGCCGACAAGGGAGGCTTCCTGGTTTCCGAAATCCAGAAGCCCCAAGGCATGGAGAGCGTCCGTCGGCGTAAAGGCGATGCGCTGTATGCTTCCCCTGCGCAGTCCCGCAGCCATTCTGTCTTTAAGAACCATTTCCGGCACCCCCAGGGCATCGCACAGCTGGCCCATGCCCATGGGACCATAATCCATGAGTATGGCCCAGAGAGGATCCGCAGTCCCGGCCTCAGGCACAGCCCTCAGACAGGCGGCATTGGCCCTTGCATCCATCCAGCCTTCCGGAGGAAAGCCTTCGGCCATGCACAGCGGAACAGCACGCTCAGGCCCCACCATCAGTTCTTTTTTTTCCATGCGCACAAAGGAGTCTCCACCAATGCCCACCGTGTGCATGGATACCGCAGGCACATGGGTTTCCCAGACCCCGATACGGCTGCCATCCGTATCCACCAGAGGTCTGCCATGGCGGATGCGGGTGATGTCCGTTGTGGTGCCGCCCACATCCACCACCAGAGCTTCCCCCTTTTCCACCACCGAAGCGCCGAACCAGGCCGTCGCCGCAGGACCGCTGGCCACTGTGCTGGCGGCCTGCTGTACAGCGCCCTCCACATCCATGCAGCCGCCATCCCCCCGGACCACCCGCAGCCCCTTGTCCAGGCCATACCCCCGGAGGGTGTCCAGAACTCCATGGAGAAAATCCTGCATCCTGGACATCAGTCTTGCGTTAAGAACCGTTGTTGCTGCACGAGCTTCCAGGCCAGGTCGCGCACTCACCTCATGGGAGCAGAACACAGGCTTGGGATCCACCATGGAAATGGCCTTGGCTGCCACCTTTTCATGGGCGGGATTGGCAAAACTCATGGCGGAAATCACCGCATAGGCATCCACCTTGCCCCGGAAAAACAGCACTCCGTCAAGGAGTCCTTCCACATCCAGGGGACTTTCCTCCTCACCCAGCACCGTGTGTCCGCCCTCCACCTGCTTGATTCCCGCCACAGGAAGCTCCAGATGCTTGTCAAGGCCAATCACAAAAAGCCCCACATCCGCGCCCTGGCCTTCCACAATGCTGTTTGTGGCCAAGGTGGAGGAAACAGCGATGCACCCTATTTTTTCCGGAGAAAAAACCACCTTTTCCCGCAAGGCCTCCAGAACCCGGCGCAGACAGATCTGCAGATCCTGATGGGTGGTAGGCGTTTTTGCTGTGGCCAGCACCTGCTTTGTTTCAAGATCCATGAGAACGGCATCCGTATAGGTGCCGCCCGTATCCATGCCAATGCCGTAATTTGTCATTTCCTTGCCATCCATATAAAGTAAATCGCAGATAAGATATTGATCTTGCAATGAACAGAGGTTTTGTGGAGCCCGCATACAGGGCTGGATGCGCGCAATCAGAATCCTTTTCCATAAGACCCTTGGCTGACCGATCCATCCCTTCTCGCATACCACAAGTAAGGCCTCTTTACGAGACAGGAAAAACCTGGCTTTTTAAAATCTTTCTTCCCTTGGGCCAACCCGGCCAAACATGCTATGCTGATTCAATTCAGAAAGGGAGATCCATGGCCTACAGCCTGCGCATTCTCACACCCAGAAATCATACCCCTTCCCTGGGCCAACTCCAGGCCGACCTTGCAAGCGCCTTTCCCGGCATGGAGCTCCTGCCCGAGGATGACGCTCCGCCATCCTGGAGCACCCTTCTCGTCCGTCACCCCGATGGAGAAGATCTTGCGCTCCTGTGCCGCGTTGCCCTTGACGCCACCCCCGCAGGTCTCGCCAGACAAGGGCGGATCCGTGAAGAGGTTCGAAGTGGCCGTCCCGTATCCGCAGCCCGATGGCTGGATCGCTATCTTAAAAAAGTCCGCGTTCTCTACGAAATCCACCCCATGGAAGAGGTAAATTTTTCCCAGGGATGGGACATACTCCTTGCCCTGCGCCTTTCCCTCTGGGAACAGGTCCGGGGCATACTCCACACACGGGATGAAGGCTTCACCAATCCCGCAGGAGACCTCATTCTCTGGCAGTATCCCGCTTCCGCCACAGGTGTGGTTCCGGCTGCGATTTACCGTTTCGGACACTTTCGTTCCTTTTCCCTGAACCTTGCCAGCCCCAGGCACAGACATGCCTTTTTTCAAGGAAAGATCCCCGCTCCCTGAACCCAGGAAGGAAAAACCCCATGCAACCTGTCCCCAAACCCCTTTTTTCCTGCCTTGCCCTTTTTTTCGGACTTCTCCTCTTTGCTCACACCAGCCCTGCAACCATGGGAGGCCCCATACCCGAGAGCCTCAAACCCTGGATTCCCTGGGTTGAGGATCAGGACAAAACCCGTCTTTGTCCGACCGGAACCGATGAAACCCCCCTTTGCATCTGGCCGAACACCCTCACCCTTCGTCTGGACGATCAGGGAGCCCGCTTTTCCATGGACTGGGAAGTCTTCTCCGAAAGTGCGGTTCCCCTTCCCGGCGATGAGGGCCTGATGCCCCGGGACGTCCGGGTAAATGGCTCCCTCCACCCTCTTCTTGTGGAAAAAAACCTTCCCCTTGTATACCTGAAGCCCGGCGCTCACCGCCTGGAAGGCCGATTTTCCTGGCCCCGCATCCCGGACACCCTTCAGCTCCCTCCGGAAATCGCCCGCATCCAGGTGTACAGAGACAACAGACTTCTCAGTAATCTGCTGCGGGATGAGCGGGGAAGACTCTGGCTCCGACAACCCGCCTCCGTACACACCGAAGCCGCAGAACATCGGCGTACCAGCATCCGGATTTATCGGAAAATCCAAGACGGCCACCCCCTGGAAATGGAAACCCGTATCCAGCTTGCCGTTTCCGGTGAACCCCGCCAGGAGACCCTTCCCATTCCCCTGCCCGAAAACAGCGCCCTGGTTCTGGTGGACAGCCCTCTCCCCCTGAAACCTTCCATGGCCGAGGGCCTGGTTGTGGATCTTAAGCCCGGAAACTTCACCCTGCGCCTCATCCATCTTCTCTCAGGAAATGATCCGCGTCTTTCTGTACCAGGCCGTCAGATGGACGAAATCTGGGTTTTTGTGCCCAGGCCCGAACTCCGGGCTGCGGAACTTCAGGGTGGAAAATCCATAGATCCCCGTCAGACTTCCCTTCCCCATGAATGGAAATCCCAGGCGGCCTACGCCATGGACACCCAGGCCAGCCCCTCCCTCCATATCCGGGAAAGCAGACCTGAGCTGCCCGAAGACAGACTCCACATGAAACGGGATATCTGGCTTGACTTCAACGGTCAGGGCGCTACTGTCCGGGATCAGATCACAGGCCTTCTCCACTCCCGCCGCTATCTGGGTATGGAAGCCGCAGGCCCCCTTCTGCCCGGACGCATCACCTATCTCGGCCAGGATCGCCTCATCACCCTGCATGAACAGCTGCAGGGCATCGCCCTGCCCCCAGGCCCCCTCTCCCTTACTGCCATCAGCCGCATGGACCAGCCCGTTTCCGGCAAAAAACTACCCTTGGGCTGGCAAGCCACCCTGGAAAATCAGGATATCACCCTGCACCTGCCCCCAGGCTGGCACCTGGCCACCATCCAGGGAGGCAGAACGGCGGATCAGAACAGCCTTTTTTCCCGATGGACCCTCCTCGATTTCTTTTTCCTTGTTCTTCTTTCCGGTGCTGCCCTGAAAATCTGGGGAATCCGCTGGGGGCTTGCCTTTGCCATCGCCATCGCCTTTTTCCACCACAGCTTTCCCCTGCCCCTGCCCTACTGGTTTTTCCTGGCTGCCACCGCAGCTCTCGGTAAATACTTCAGCGCACGCAGACCCCACCCCTGGGCCCTGGCAATCCTTTCCGGCCTGCACCTTTTCCTTCTCCTTGCAGCCGTTCTCGCAGCCCTGCCCTATGCTGCGGAGCAGATCCGAACGGCCCTCTATCCCCAGCTGGAACGCCTTGAAAGAAGAAGCTCCTGGGATCCCCATTCCCCCGCTTTCACGGAGCCCTTCCTTGGGGCCGAATCCCTGGAACATCCGGAAAGCGCCCCTCCCAGAATCCTGCGAAGCGCCAAATCCATGGATGCCGTGCCTCTGGCCGCCATGGCGCCCGAAGACAGACCCAAGCTTCCCCCGGTCACCCAGACAGGTCCCGGGATTCCGGACTGGCAATGGCGAAGCATCCCCATACAAACAGGCTTTGCAGGCCCTTCCCACAGCCTCACCCTGCTTCTGATCCCTCCCTTGGCCGCCTCCCTGGCCGCCTTTTTCCGTGTGGCCTTTGCGGCGCTGGTTCTGGCCCGTCTGGCCGCAGGTTTCCCTTATACGGCTCCTCCCCTGCGCAGGGCCGCAGCCATACTCCCCGCCCTCTTTTTCCTTTCCCCCCTTGCCCTCGGCAAGGCCCAGGCGGATTTTCCACCTGAATATCTCCTCAGGGAGCTTAAAGAAAAAATTACCACCCGCCCCGCCTGCCACCCCCACTGCGGTCGAAGCGGCCCCGCCATCCTCACCCTGGACAGCCCGGACACCCGCAAGCCCGCCTTTATCCTGGAACTGGAACTCCATGCAGGAAGCCCCCTGGCCTTTGCCCTTCCGGAAACGGATCCTTCCCTGCCCACTCCCACCTTTGCCCTCAACGGAGAAAATCCTTCTGTGCTTCGCTGGCATGGACGCAGCCTTGTTGTTCTCAAACCGGGTATACACAGGCTACGCATGACAGGCGATCTTCCCAGAGGCCGTTTCCGTGTAAACTTTCCCGCCCCTCCGGACAGCCTCAGCCTCCAAGCACCAGGCTGGCGAGTGGAGGGGCTTTCCGGTGACGGCCGCATCCGGGATATGCTGACCTTCACCCCCGCCGGAGAAAGCCCTCCGGATCTTGTCGCCGAAGAACCGGACATTCTGCCCTTTGTCCGGGTCCATCGAAGCATCCACAGGGGCCGGGAGTGGGAGGTCCACACCTCTTTATCCAGGGCCTATCCGGGAAAAGGCAGCGGCCATGTCCGCATCCCCCTGCTGCCCGGAGAAACCATACTCCGGGAAGGGCTGACCATCCGGGATGGTCATGTGGAGGTCCCCATCCCTCCCTTTGGACAAAACCTTTCCTGGGAAAGCCGTCTGCCGGAAAAGGACAACCTCCGTCTCCAGATGGCCCAGACCCTGGATTTCGGGGAATCCTGGGAAATCCTCGGGGATACGGACCGGGCCTTACGCTTTTCTGGGGACACGGCCCCTCCCAGGACTACGGGTCGGGGCCTTCTCTGGCAACCCCTTCCCGGACAGCATCTGGATATTCTTTTTCCCGCAATCCCCCCTGCGCCGGGTCCCATTCTCACCACAGAAAAGCTTCTGATCAAGCTGGACGCAGGTAAAGAGCGCAGACGTCTCGTTATTGAGGCCAGCATACGCTCCGGCAAAGCCCTGCAGCATCCCATCACAGGCCCTGAAAAGGGCGTTCTCCAGGAACTTCGCATCAATGGAGAAATCCAGCCCCTGCCCAGAGAAAACGAGCCCCTGCTCCTTTCCCTCACTCCGGGTTCGCATACCCTTATTGCGGTATGGGAGCTTCCCCAGGCCAGAAATGCTTTTTCCCCCCAGCGCATCCGCATGCCCACCCTTAACCTGGATATGCCCACGGTCAACATTCTTCAGGAAATGCACCTGGATCCCGGACAATGGCTCCTCTGGACCTATGGGCCTCTGCTGGGACCTGGGGTACGCATCTGGGGATGGGTTCTCCTGGTTCTTGCGGGAAGCCTTCTTTTCGCCCTCAAAGTCAGGCTTTCTCCCCTGCGCACCCGGGATTGGATCCTTCTCGGTCTTGGCCTTGCGCCCCTCTCGCCCCTGGCCATCCTCATTGTCGTTGCAGGATTCTTTCTTCTTCACTGGCGCAGCACCCAGACCCAGAACCTGGGAAAGGCGCACAATCTCCTGCAATGCGGCCTTTGTATCCTCCTTTTCACCATGGGGCTTATCCTCCTGGCCGCTGTCCGGAACGGGCTCCTCGGCGTGCCGGACATGCAGATCGCAGGCAACGGTTCCTCACCGCACCTCCTGCGCTGGACCGCAGACCGCAGCAACGGCGCCCCTCCTGGGGCGGGAGTGTGGCTTCTGCCCCTTTCTTTCTGGCGGATTTTCATGTTCGCCTGGGCCCTCTGGCTGGCGGCCCGGGTTCTCTCCTGGGCACCCTGGGCCTGGCGGGCCCTGCTCACCGGTGTTGCCTGGCAGGGAAAAACAAAAACCAGACCGGAAGATACGGGACTGCGCCTGGATCTTCCCCAATCCCAGGTCTCAGATCCAGCCCCAAAGGCGGACAGGCCCGACCCTGCAATATCCTGAACATTTACAGGAGGCTTATTCGATAAACGTTCAATAAAAATCCTTGCCCTGGTATGCGGATTTTGCAATAAGGCGGCATTCAAGATCTGAAGCATAAATCAGGAGGAAAAAATGTCATCGTCCACAGAAGCCGCCTCTGACCACACCCTGTTCGTGAAAACCCATCGGAAAGAAGCGGACCTTGAGCTGGCGGCAAGGTCCCGCTCTTCCATTGCCGCCTATCCCATGGGCCTGCTGCTCTTTTATTTTCTGACCCCCTTCAGTAAGGACCTTCCCCTTTTTTTCTGGACCCTCTGCGCCGCCGTACTGATCATCACCCCCCTGCGCTTTTTTGTGGCCAGAAAAACCGAACAAAACTATGATGATGCGCCCCTTTTCTGGCATCGCCTGTTTCTTCTCGGGAATTACAGCATCGCTTTTTTCTGGGGACTCACAGCCTTTGTATCCCTTCAGCACTACGGCCTTGAGTGGGTCTCTCTTCTTGTGGTGCTTTCCGTCTGCGGCCTTGGCGCCGGGGCCAGCTCTTCCATGTCTCCCAGGCTCTCTGTGGCTTTTGTCTTCACCCTCCTGGTCATCGGGCCCAACATCCTCTGGGGACTGATGCACGGAGAATCCGTTTCCCTTGCCTTTTCCGCCTTTATCCTCTTTTTCTTTGCCATGCTCATCATGGTGACCCGCTCCAACCACAGATGGTACTGGACAGGTCTTAAGGACAAGATCCGCATTGGGGAGCAAAGCCGAAAGCTTGAACTTCTCTTTGCTGCTATGGGGGAGAAATCCGGCCACCTCGGGCAGTCCGCCGCAACCCTCAAGGAAATCTCCGGAGAAACGGCAAAGGATACCGAAGCCCTTTTCACCAAATCGGAAACCGTCACCCAAGCCACGGACACCATGCGCCGGAACATCCAGGGGGTGGCCGCGGCCATGGATCAGGCCACAAACAACCTCAACTCCATTGCTTCTGCTGTGGAGGAAATGACCGCCACCATCCAGGAGATCGCCCACAGCACCCAGAACGCCAGCCGCATCACCCATGAAGCCGTCCAGAAAGCCACCCTGTCCACGGAAAAAATCCGGGTGCTGGGCCAGGGCGCCGCAGCCATTGGCCGCATCACAGAAGTGATTACGGAAATTTCCGAGCAGACCAATCTTCTGGCCCTGAACGCCACCATTGAAGCCGCCCGCGCCGGAGATGCGGGCAAGGGTTTTGCCGTCGTGGCCAATGAGATCAAAAACCTCGCCCGCCAGACGGCCGAAGCCACCCTGGATATCCGGCGACAGATCGAAGAAATCCAGAGCGCCACCCAGACCAGCATCGGTGATATCTCCGCCATTTCCACGGTGGTGAACCAGGCCAACGAAGGGGTGGCTTCCATTGCTTCCGCTGTGGAAGAGCAATCCGTGACCATGCAGGAAATCGCCCGACACATTACCCAGGCCACGGCCGGGATCCAGGAAGTCACCACCCGTGTCACCCAAAACGCCCACAACGCCGCTGCCATCACGGAAAACATCCGGGAAGTCCGGGAAACCAGCCGCAAACTTGCGGACAATGGCAGAACCGTGGATACCCGGGCCGCAGAACTCAGCCATATTTCCAAGGCTCTCAATACCCTTGTCACCTCCTGAAAACCTCCTCCGCAGGCGAGACCGCAAGCCAGGGCCTCGCCTGCGTCCACATTTCCCACCGTTCTGAACCCGTCCTTCCTTTCGCTGGAAAACCCAAAAAAACGGCTGGTACCGGATAAAAAAGAAACAGCCTTCCCACGTTGCGCCTCATCCTGGATACTTTTTAAACAGAGTGCTGTCCCTTTCCCCCCCAAAACCCTTTATTTTCTTACGGTCCGGATTTTGCTACACTCTTGCGGCATTGGTCCCCGGGCCAGACATACGCCGCAAACCTCCAACGGGATTTTTTCTTGATATGAAAGCTGCGGAAATCTTTTCCAACCGGTTCTGGGCCTCCTTCCCACCCTGGGTTGTCGCCGGCGCCTCCCTCGTTCTTTTCCCCCTTGTGGGATTTGCCACCTTCAATACCATTCAGAGTCAGAAGGAAAGCGCCTATCGCCTCCTGCTGGAAAAGGGAGCTGCCCTCATCCGCGCCTTTGAGGCAGGCACACGCACGGGCATCGCCACGGCCCAGTGGCAGGGATTCAGGCTCCAGCACCTTCTCCAGGAAACGGCCCGACAACCCGATATCCGGTACCTGTTTGTGATCCGTGAAAACGGTACCATCATCGCCCACAGCCAACCGGAGCGGGTTGGCATGCAGATCCAGCAGACTCTCCTGCCCCCCCCTCCCCAGGTCCAGGAAAGTTTTGATTCCGGACGTACCCGCAACATCCTCTACTGGCGCATCCTCCAGAGCAGTGACAATCCACCGGTTTTTGAAGTGTACCGTCCCTTTCTCCCGGATCCGGATCAGGATAACCTCCTCCAGCAGCGTCTGCGCCTTCTTACAGGGCTGGACCCCGTTCTCGCCGCCATGCCTCGCATGCCCGAAGAAAAACTCATGATTTTCATCGGACTCGACATGCACAACGTGGAGCGGGCCCGGGTATCTGACATGTGGCATTCTCTCCTGATGAGCGGCATGATGCTCCTTGTGGGGTTTGCAGGGATTGTCTTTGTACTCCTGTTCCAGAGTTTTCAGCTCACCCGCAGCACCCTTTCCCGGGTCAGGGCCTTTTCCAACCACCTTGTGGAAAACATGCCCATGGGACTCATGGCCTTTGACGACAGGCTCATGCTCAAAACCCTCAATCCCTTTGCAGAAAAACTCTTACGCATTGCCCCCCCCCTTCCCGGAACCCCGGCCCGCATGGTACTTCCTCCCCCGCTTTTCGACTTTCTCCTTTCTGCGGATATTCATTCTCCGGCCCTTTCGGGTGAAGGCCTTTATCGGGAAATTCCCTGTCTCCGGGAGGACACCCCCCTGCGCCTGGAAGCCTCCCTCTCCCGCATCGCTCCCGCAGGGGAAGACGAAACCGGCGGCATCATGCTTCTCATCCGGGATCTTTCCGAAATCGACGCCCTAAGAAAAGAAATTCTCCGGAACCAGCGCCTGGTCACCGTGGGTAAACTGGCCGCAGGGGTGGCCCATGAAATCCGAAACCCCTTGAGTTCCATCAAAGGCTTTGCCACCCTGTTCCGCCAACGCCATGGCAACAACCCGGAAGAATGCAAGATTGCCGATATCATGATCCAGGAAGTGGACCGCCTCAACCGAGTGGTGGGGCAGCTTCTGGATTTTTCAAGGCCCGTGGTCCTCTCCAGGCGATGCGCCTGCATCCGCAACCTTGCCGAAGCCACCTTGCAGCTGGTCAGCTCCCTTGCGGCCAACGCGCAGGTTGATCTTGAAAATCGGATTTCCGAAGACCTGCATCTCTATCTTGACGAAGACCGCATCCGGCAGGTACTCTTGAACCTCTTTCTCAATGCCATCGATGCCATGAAAGACGGCGGCATTCTCACCGTTTCCAGCCAGGTTCTGGATACGGAGGTCCGCATTGAAGTCCGTGATACGGGCAGAGGCGTGGAAGAAAACGCCCTGCCTCATATTTTTGACCCCTACTTCACCACCAAGTCTTCGGGTACGGGTCTTGGCCTTGCCATCGCCCACAACATCATGGAAGCCCACCACGGCAAAATTGTGGTATCTTCCACGCCCCAGCAAGGCAGCGCCTTTACCCTTATTTTTCCTGGAAAGGATATTCAGGATGCGTCCTGCCATCCTCATCGTGGATGATGATCACGCCCACAGAACCATGCTGGAAACCATGGTTAAAACCTGGGCCTACGAAACCCACACCGCAGACGACGGCGATACAGCCATTGCTGCGGTGGAAAAACGCGCCTTTGACCTGATTCTCATGGACATCCGCATGGTGCGCATGTCTGGGATTGAGGCCCTGGACGCCATACGCAAGATCAACCCCGCCATTCCCATTGTCCTCATGACGGCCTATGCCTCCGTGGATACGGCCGTGGAAGCCTTAAAAAAAGGCGCCTACGACTACCTCACCAAACCTCTGGATTTTGAAAAACTGAAAATCACCCTGCTCCGCGCCATGGAACATGTGCGGCTCAAGGATGAGAACTACAGGCTGAAGGCCCAGGCCGGAGAGCTCTTTGACCGCAGAAACATTGTGGGCAACAGCCCGGCCATGCGTCAGCTCCTTGAAACCCTCACCCAGGCGGCTCCGGCGGAAGCCACCGTTCTCATCACCGGGGAATCCGGCACAGGAAAAGAGCTGGTGGCCGGAGCCATCCATTACAACAGTCCCCGAAGAAACGGTCCCTTTGTGAAGATCAACTGTGCGGCCATCACAGAAACCCTTCTCGAATCCGAACTTTTCGGCCACGAAAGGGGGGCCTTCACCGGTGCGGACAGGAGAAAGGAAGGCCGTTTTGTTCAGGCCCACGGCGGCACCCTTTTTCTCGATGAAATCAGCTCCATGCCCATGAGCATGCAGGCCAAGCTTTTACGGGTTCTGCAGGAAAGGGAACTCACGCGGGTGGGGGGGGAAGAGGTCATTCGTCTGGATGTGCGGGTGGTGGCGGCCACCAACGTACCCCTGGAAGACATGGTGAAGGAGGGATCCTTCCGGGAGGATCTCTATTACCGTCTGAATGTCGTGACCCTCAGGCTGCCCGCCTTACGGGAAAGACGGGAGGATATTCCCCTGCTGGCCGACCGTTTTCTCAAGGATTTTTCCGAAAAAAACCGCAAAGACATCAAAGGGTTTTCTCCCCAGGCCATGGATCGCATGCTTCGCCACAGCTGGCCAGGCAATGTACGGGAACTGATGAACGCCATTGAAAGGGCGGTGGTGCTGTCCACAGGGGCTTATCTGGATGCAGCCATTCTTCTGCCGGACTTTTCCAGCACAGACAGCCTGCCTGTCCTTGCACCCCAGGAAGCCGAAGCCATTGTGCCTTTGGAAGAAGTAGAAAAGGCCACCATCATCCGAACCCTGAACGCCCTGGACGGCAACAAAAGTGAAACCGCAAGGCAGCTTGGCATCACGCGCAAGACCCTGCACAAAAAACTCAAAAGCTATGGGATGATGCCGGACAGCACCCCTTAAAAAAAACGCCACTCCGTATGTTCCAGCACAATCCGGATTCCGATTCCCATAAGCACAAGCCCGCCCAGCACCTCAGCCCAGACGCCAACACCAAAGCTCTTTGCCATGCGGTAGCCCCAGAACATACCCAGGCCGGTCATAAAAAAGGCCACAAGGCCAATGACCAGGAGAGGAAGGGTTGCGGAAATCTCCATAACAGAAAGGGAAAAGCCTACGGCCAGGGCGTCAATGCTTGTGGCCACGGATAAAAGAACCAGGGTCATCCCCCGCGTGGGATCCACCCCTTCTTCCATCCCCTCCTCTCCCTGAAGACCCGATCGGATCATGTTGATCCCCACGAGCCAGAGCAGCCCGAAGGCCAGCCAGTGATCCCAGGGCTGGAGAAAATCCCGTAATCCCAGGCCAAAGCTCCAGCCAAGCCCGGCCATGCCTGCCTGAAAAAAACCAAAATGCCAGGATAACCGCAGCATCGTCCTCGGCCCGATCCGTTTCATCCGAATGCCTGCGGCAAGGGCAACGGCAAAGGCATCCACGGCAAGGGCCAGGGATATGGCAAGCAGATGAAAAAGGGTCATGCCTTACCGCCTACAGGGTCAGATAGGAAGAAAGGGGCAGGGCGCGGAAAGCAAGGGCCAGAATGAACACCCCTCCCGCGCACTCGGAAAAAGGACGTATCCAGGGAAAATCCCCCATAAAACGCCCCAGGAACAGGCCACCAAAGGCCATTCCCATACCCACCCCCGCAGCAAGAGAGGCCAGGGTCACCATGGCATGGGGCAGGATAGAAAGGCCCACACCCACGGAAAAGGCATCCAGACTGAGAATCAGGGCCAGAGGCAGAAGGGAAAAACGACAATAGCGCGCCACGCACACGCCCCGACGAAGACCACAGCGGATACGGTTTCCGCCGATTCCGAAAAGCAGGACAAAAACCAGCCAGGGATACCAGCCGGACAACCAGACTCCGGCCGCCTGCCCCAGGGTCCAGCCTGCCAGGAGCATGCCTCCTTGGAAAAAACCAAGAACTCCGGAAAAACGGAATGCCCGTCCCCATGCCACCCTTTCCATACGAAGTCCCTGGCTCAGGGAAAGGACAAAGGCGTCCGTTGCAAGGATCATGGAAATAAGAAGCATCTGAACGGGACACATGGGGAACCTCCCCTCTGCTGAATGATCCGGCCTGACCTTTCACCACCGGCTCCTGCCCCTTCTTTTCGGCGCCTGGCCCAAAAAGCTTAAAAATCGAATGTTTTAAGCCTGTCGCCCTGGAAAGAGCACCCTGTCCCTGTTTCAATGCAACAAACATGCCTGCTCCAGAAAAACCCTTACCCGCCTCCCCTGTTCCGGCGGAAGCACGGATACGGGCAGTCGGGAAGTAAGGGTAAAACCTGCGTCAAAATACAGATCCACACGGAAAAACGCGCCAAAAAAACGGCGTTCCCCCACCCGGGCCCAAAGCCAGGGGGAAGTTTTTTCCCCCTTCTTTTCCCCTTCAGTCCCCAAAATCCCTACCCCTTGCCCCTGCATCCCATCTTCCAGCAGGCGGACGCGCTCCGGCCGGATAAGAAGGCCTGCGTCAGCGGGCAGATCCGGAAAAAAAGCCCGAAGGACCGGGGGTAACTCCTCTGCGGAGAAAACATTGGGCTCTCCCAGAAAACGCGCCACAGCGAGACTTCCGGGATTCATGGAAAGGATTTCGGGCGTATCCATGCGCACCAGACGCCCTTCCAGCAATACGGCAATGCGGTCTCCCAGAAAAAAGGCTTCTTCCTGATCATGGGTAACAAAGATGGCGGTAAGCCCTCTTTTTTTAAGAATCCATCGCAGGTCCCGGGCCAGACGCTCCCGCAGGTTGCGGTCCAGGGCCGCCAGAGGCTCATCCAGAAGCAGAAGCTTCGGAGAGGGCGCAAGGCTCCGGGCCAGAGCCACTCGCTGACGCTCGCCGCCGGAAAGTCCGTTCACACGCCGCCTTTCCATACCGGAAAGCCCCACAAGATCCAGCATTTCTCCCACCCTGTCCCGGATATCCCGTTTGGCCATACCCGCCATGCGCAGGCCAAAGGCCACATTGGCACCGACATGAAGGTGGGGAAAAAGGGCCGCGTCCTGAAAAACCAGGCCCACGCCTCTCTGGTGAGGGAGCAGTGGCCCCAGATCCAGGCCGGAAAGGCGCACCCAGCCTGCATCCGGATTTTCAAGCCCTGCAAGGATGCGCAGCAGCGTGGTCTTTCCACCTCCTGAGGGTCCCAGGAGGGTCAGAATCTCCCCTTCCGCAAGACAAAGGGAAACCCCGTCCAGGGTTTTCAGGGGTCCATGCCATTTTTCAAGATCTTTCACTTCAAGCAGAATACGCATCATTCATCCTGTGCACCGCCCGCCCGCATCAGCCCCATGAGACGGGAAATCAGCCAGAAGCTGCCTGCCGTCATAATCATAAGCCAAACTCCCATGGCCATGGCCTTGGCATAGTTCAGGGGACCGGGATGGGAAAGGTAACGGTAGATACTCACCGGCAGGGTGGCAAGCTCAGGCCGTACGGCAAAAAGGCTGGCTCCGAACTCTCCCAGACTCACGGTAAAGGCAAAAAGAGCCGCAACGCCCACCGCAGGCAGCACCAGGGGCAGCTCCACCCGCCACCAGGAGGTCCAGGGCGAAGCCCCAAGGGTGGTGGCTGCTTCCCGGAGATCCCTGGGCACACTGCGCAAAGCGGGCAGAAGCACCCGCATCACAAAGGGAAAGCCCACAAGACTGTGGGCCAGAATGACCAGAAGGGGGGTTCCCCGCAGATCCAGGGGCCAGTGCAGGGCCAGAATAAAGCCCAGTCCCAGCGGTACGGCGGAGGTGGCCAGGGGCAGCATGAACAGAGATTCGGTCACAGCCCGGAAACGGGAATCCCGGCCAGAAAGAAAAAGGGCCGCGCAGAGGCCCATGCCCAACCCCAGGCCCAGGGACCCCAAGGCAAAGAAAAGGGAGTGGCCCATGGCCGCAGCAGGGGATACCAGAAAAAGACCATCCCCCACCTCCCGGAAAAGTGCGGTGTACGCGCCAAAGGACCAGGCATCCCCACCCGCAGGGAGGCTGTCGCCATGGCCAGCAGGGGCAGGGCGATGAGAAACCCGGAAACCAGAGCCAGAGTTCCGGCAAGACGGCTTCGTCGGCCCCCTCCCTGCCGTTGCCGTCCTCCGGAAAAGGCCATGGTGGTGCGAAAACGCCTTTCCAGACGCCCTTGCACGGCAATCACCATAAAATTGAGCGCCAATTGCACACAGGCCAGAAGGGCGGCCACAGGAAGCTGAAAAAGATGCACCGCCCTGCGGTAGATTTCCGTTTCCAGGGTGTTCATGGCTGGCCCGCCCAGCATGAGGATCACGCCAAAGCTTGAAAAGCAGAACAGAAAAACCAGAAGCGAGGCGGAAAAAAGAGCAGGAGCCAGAAGGGGCAGCGCCACATGCATAAGACCCTTCACATTTCCCGCCCCCAGAACCCGCGCCGCTTCCCATACGGATTCGGGGATTCGCGCCCAGAAACCACCCACAATACGAAAAACCACCGCGTAATTAAAAAAACCATGGGCCAGAATCACAAGCATCAGGGAGTCTTCCAGGAAGAGGGGTCTTCCCCACAGAAAACGGGAAAAATCCGCAAAAAGCCCCGAAGGCCCAAGCAGAGACAAAAAAGCCGCAGCCACCACCACCGCAGGCAGCACAAAGGGCAGGCTTGCGAGCAGAGCAAAAAGATTCCTTCCCGGAAAGGAACAGCGGGCCCAGGCCCAGGCTCCGGGCAGGGCGATCACCAGGGTAAAAAAAGTGGAGAGCAAGGCTTGCCAGAAGGTAAAGCCCAGGATGCGGAACAGATCACCACTGCCCAGAAAACGGAAAAGTCTTGGATCCCCGGCCTCAAGGCCCCGGAATCCAAGACTTCCGATGCAGATCAGGGGATAAAAATACACATAGGCCAGAAAAAGGGCCGGAAGGAGAAACAAAAAGCCCTTTACCACAAAAGCCCGTTTCACCGGAGTACCACCCGGGTCCATTCATCCATCAGGGTTTCCCGCAGGGCATCCATGCGCTCTGGTGAAAGCCCGCCCTGGCCCTCCAGTTTTCTGGCGTGGCGGGTGAACACCTCGGGAAGGGCGGCCTTTTCATTGGCGGGAAACATGAACATAGCCAAGGGGATGCTTTCCTGCACAGGCAGATCCAGCATCCAGTCCAGCCAGAGGGCGGCCAGATCCGGCACAGCCGTTCCCTTCAGAATCCCGGCAAACTCCACCTGCCGAAATCCCGTTCCAGGAGCCGTGATAGCGGCTGTGGGGCTTTCCTCCGGCTTTTTATCAGAAAAGTGTACCTCCGCCGCAGGACTTGAGGCATAGCTGACCACAAGGGGTCTGTCCCCCTTGGAGGCAGCCGTGAAATGCCCCCAATAGGCTTCCTTCCAGGAGGACACCACCTTTACCCCATTGGCCCGCAGCCCTTTCCAGAAATCAAGGTACCCCTCCTCACCAAAGGTCGCCACTGTGGCCAGCAAAAAGCCAAGACCCGGAGACGAGGTGGCCGGATTCTGCACAACAAGAAGATTCTTGTATGCGGGCTTAAGAAGGTCGGCAAGGCTTTCGGGAGGCGCAAGCTTTCTTTCCGCAAACCAGGCCTTGTCATAATTAAGGCAGACATCCCCATGGGCCACGGGCAGAAGCCGGAAGGAGGCATCCATTTTCAGGGCTTCAGGAACGGATTCCAGAAGGGCGGAGGCGTGGGGTTCGAAAATATCCGCAGCCAGAGCCCGGCCCATGAAGGTGTTGTCCACGCCGTAAAAGACATCCGCCATGGGTTTCCCCCGGCTCAGGATAGCCTGATTCAGGGCTGCGCCCGTGCCTCCGGCTTTCAGAAAACGTACCTTCACCCCATGGGTTTCTTCAAAGGCCCGCACCAGAGCGGCATCCAGGGTAAAGCTGTCATGGGCCATGACCCGCAGAACCCGCCCCTCCGAAGCCTGAAGGGGAAGAACGCCAAGACAGCCCAGGGCAAGCAGCCAGAAAATTTTCCGGAAAAACCCCATCTTCCCCTCCTCTTCCTACAGGCTTCTGGATTTTTCCATGGCCCTTTTGAATCCGGGCATAGCACCTGTGATGGTGGCATCGGATACACAAAAGCTTAAACGGAAATGCCCAGGTCCACCAAAGCCGGAACCAGGAACGGCCAGCACCTTTTCTTCCTGCAAAAGACGGACAAAGGCCACATCATCGGCAATGGGACTTTTGGGGAAAAGATAAAAAGCGCCTGCGGGCAGGGTGAATTCATAACCCGCCTCCCGAAGTCCATCACAGAGCAAGCTGCGCTTGCGAGCGTATTCGCCAATGTCCACGGTCACGCCCTGGAGCTGGCCCACCACCCGCTGCATGAGGGCAGGAGCATTCACAAAACCAAGGATACGGTTGGCCAAGGCCATACCCGCCATGAGACGATCCCGGGCGTCCGCCGCAGGACAGATGGCCACATATCCGATACGCTCACCCGCCAGGGAAAGGTCCTTGGAATAGGAAGTGGTCACCAGGGTATTGCGGTAACAGGGAAAAACACCAGGGACTTCCAGGCCTTCATAGGTAATTTTCCGGTAGGGTTCATCGGAAATGAGGTACAGCGTACGGCCCAGGGCAGCGCTCTTCTGATCCAGCATCCGACCCAGGGCTTCCAGGCTTTCCCTGGAATAAATCTGGCCTGTGGGGTTATTGGGCGAATTGATGAGCACGGCCCGCGTCCGATCACAGATTCCCGCTTCAATGGCAGCAAGATCCAGCGTGAAATCCGGTTTGGTTTTCACCACCTTCACACTGCCCCCATGATTATCCGCATAAAAATTGTATTCCACAAAATAGGGCGCAGGCGTGACCACCTCATCGCCTGGCTCCAGAATACTCTTCAGAATCACATTCAGGCCGCCCGCAGCGCCACAGGTCATGAGAATTTCATCTGCGGTCACGGTCATCCCCTGCTCCAGGCTCACCTGGGCTGCAACCTTTGCCCGCACATCCGGATAACCGGGGTTGGGCATATAGCCATGGATCATTTCCGGATTGTCCGCAGCCACAGCTTCAAGGGTTTTACCAAAAGCCTCAGGCGGCGGCACATTGGGATTGCCCAGGCTGAAATCAAAAACATTCTCTGCCCCATAAAGCCCTTTCAGGCGGGCGCCTTCCTCAAACATCTTGCGAATCCAGGAGGACTTTTCAATGAACCCTTCCATTTTCTTGGTGATGCTCATCTCTTTTCCTTTCATGGTCAGTGGGTGATGCTCTGGGGTTTTCTGCGCGTGGGTGCCTGGGTCAGCCAAGCCCCCGCGATCGGTCTTCCAGGAATGTCGCACGGAAAGCGCGGAACCTGTTTTCCAGGATTGCAGCCCGCATCTTCCGCATCAGATCCAGGTAATAATGAATATTATGCAGGGTGTTCAGCCTGTAAGCCAGAAGCTCCCGAGATTTATACAGATGCCGCAGATAGGCCCGGGAGTAATGGGTGCAGGTATAGCAGCTGCAACTTTCATCCAGGGGTTTTTCATCCATGCGGTACCGGCTGTTGGCGATATTGATGTCGCCAAAACGGGTAAAAAGCTTGCCATTTCTCGCATTGCGGCTGGGCATGACGCAGTCGAACATGTCCGCGCCCATGGAAACCAATTCCACAAGATTTTCCGGCGTTCCCACGCCCATCACATACCTGGGCTTTCCCTGTGGCAGAAGCGGCAGGGTCAGGGCTCCCATCTCATACATCAGCTCCGTGGGTTCCCCCACACTGAGCCCACCAATGGCATAACCGGGAAAATCCATGGATACCAAGGCTTCTGCGGAGCGCTTACGCAAATCCGCAAACATCCCCCCCTGAACAATGCCAAAAAGACTGTTACGGCATCCCGTATCACGCTGCCAGGACTCCTTGCAGCGCAAGGCCCAGAGGCCCGTACGCTCCAGAGCCTCTTCCGCCAGTTTCCGGTCCGCAGGATAGGGAATGCACTGGTCAAGGCACATGAGAATGTCCGATCCGATCACATCCTGCATGGCCACCACGGACTCAGGCGTGAAAAGATGAGCCGAACCATCAATGTGGGACTGGAAACGATACCCCGCATCCGTAATTTTGGAAAGCCCGGCCAGGGAAAAAACCTGAAATCCCCCGGAGTCCGTAAGAAGGGGCCTTTCCCAGTGCATAAAACCATGCAGCCCGCCAAAACGGGAAAGAACCTCGGAACCCGGACGCAGGTAAAGGTGGTAAGTATTTCCCAGAATAATCTGAGCCCCGCAGGCCGAAAGATCTTCCGGGCTTAAGGCCTTCACCGTTCCCAGGGTTCCCACAGGCATGAAGATGGGGGTTTCAATCCTCCCATGGCGGGTATGCATACAGCCCGCACGTGCGGAAGAGTCCGATGAGAGGGCCTGAAGATCAAAGGTCAGCATAACATATCCTGAAAGGTCGGGATCCAGAGTGTCCCGGATCTGGACCCAGATAAAGGCTCAAGGAATTCCGGCCCGCTGCGCGCTCAGGCCTTCCCAAACCGCATCAGCCAATGAACATGGCGTCCCCATAACTGAAAAAGCGGTAACGCCGGGCAATGGCTTCCCTGTAGGCAGCCATGATGGGCTGATACCCGGCAAAGGCGGAAACCAGCATCATGAGGGTGGTTTCCGGCAGATGAAAATTGGTGAGCATGGCGTCCACAATCTTGAAATCAAAACCAGGATAAATGAAAAGATCGCAAGAACCCTTTCCCGCCGTAACACCTCGCCCTTCACGGCCCGCATACTCCAGTGTACGCACACAGGTGGTGCCCACAGCTACCACTCTGCGGCCCTCAGCCTTGGCCCGGCAGATGGCCGCCGCCGTTTCCCCGGAAATCTCAAAGCGCTCGCTGTGCATGCGGTGGGTGCGGATGTCTTCCACCCGAACCGGGGCAAAGGTGCCGTACCCCACATGCAGGGTCAGTCGACGGATTTCCACGCCCTGATCCGCCAGATCCCGGAGCAGGCCTTCCGTAAAATGCAGTCCCGCCGTAGGTGCTGCCACGGCTCCGGCATGGCGGGCGTACACGGTCTGATAATCTCCCCTGTCCTTTGGATCTTCCGAATCCCGGAGAATATAGGGCGGCAGGGGCAGACTGCCCGCATCCAGCAGGGCCTGGGGGAGAGGATCCTCACTGTAAAAGGCAAGCCGCGCCGAACCGTCCACCTCCAGGGCCTCCACCTGAGCCCGGATTCGCTCTCCGATCAAAAGAAAACTTCCCACAAGGGGTCTCTTGGAAGCCCGCACCAGGCAGGCGCAGCGGAATACTCCTTCTTTTTCCAGGGCCTCACATCCGCCCACATAATCAAGGATCAGGACTTCCACCCGACCGCCCGTCTCCTTTTTACCCTGAAGCCGCGCAGGAATCACCCGTGTATCGTTGAGTACGAGAAGATCCCCGGACCGCAGAAGCTGGGGGAGATCCCGGAAATACCGATGTTCCATGGAGCCGCTGAGTCGATTGAGCGCCAGAAGGCGGGAAGCATCCCGCTCCGGTGCGGGATGGGCGGCAATGAGCTCCTGGGGCAGGGTGTAGGCGTAATCCGAAAGAAAAAACATGGGGTATCCATCATAAGGCAGTACACATTCTTGATACATATCCAAAGGCCGTCCCAGGTCCGAAAGCGCCTCAGCTTCTTCGGCCCATGTATACCAGAACCAAGCCCACCAGCATGAGTACAGCCCCGAAGCGTCGCAACCTTGCGTCCGGAACCCGAAGCATCTGGGCCAGCACAGCCTTCATTCTGTCAGGAAAGGCAAAATAGGGAATTCCTTCCACAATCATCACCATACCGATCACACACAAAAAAAAAGCCATGCAAGCCTCCCATAAAAAACCACTCCGCTTTTACCCGCCAATCCCCGGCTTAAGATACGCAGTCGTCCTTTTCCAATTTTTTCCCCGCCTTGTAAAGGATAAAAGGCAGGGGAGAGCCTCCGAAAACGCGTAAGAAGATTGACACAAGGGCGTCATCATACTAATTTTTTCTCCCTGGCTGGAAAGAAAAACTTACCCACACGTTTTAAGGATATTTTTATGGATTTTGAAACGGTCATCGGCCTTGAGGTGCATGTACAGCTCAAGACCGCAAGCAAGATATTCTGCGGTTGCTCCACCGCCTTTGGCGCTGCGCCCAACACCCAGACCTGCCCTGTCTGCCTGGCCCTGCCCGGTAGCCTGCCCGTGCTCAACAAAAAGGCTGTCACCCTGGCCATGAAAGCCGTGATGGCCACAAACTGCACCCTGAACCGGGAAAGCCGCTTTGACCGGAAAAACTATTTTTATCCGGACCTCCCCAAGGCCTACCAGATTTCCCAGTTTGCCATGCCCATCGGAGAACACGGATGGCTGGACATTGAAGTGGAAGGGCAGAAGGAAAAAAAACGCATTCACATCACCCGCATTCACATGGAAGAAGATGCGGGAAAATCCAGCCACGATCCTTACAGACCCGCAAGCCTTGTGGATCTCAACCGGGCGGGCACGCCCCTCATTGAGATTGTCAGTGAGCCGGATCTCTCCTCCCCTGCGGAGGCTGTGGCCTATCTGCGCCAGCTCCACGCCATTGTGCGTTACCTCAATGTCTGTGACGGCAATATGGAAGAAGGCAGCTTTCGCTGTGATGCCAACGTTTCTCTGCGGCCAAAGGGAGAAACAAAGCTCGGCGTCCGGACAGAGCTGAAAAACCTCAACTCCTTCCGCTTCATTGAAAAGGCCATTGCCTATGAAATCAAGCGTCAGGAAAGCATCCTGCGGAGCGGCGGAAAAATCATTCAGGAAACAAGGCTCTGGGACAGCGTAAAAAACCAGACCTTTACCATGCGCAGCAAGGAGGAGGCCCACGATTACCGCTATTTCCCGGATCCCGATCTTGTACCCCTGGTATTGGATGAGGCCTGGGTGCAGACCGTGCGCAAAAGCCTTCCCGAACTGCCCGAGGCCCGCAGGACCCGTTTTATGGAAAATCTGGGCCTCAAGCCCGAAGACGCCGCCACCCTCACCGCCAGTCGGGAGCTGGCCGATTACTTTGAAATCTGCCTGAAAGCGGGCGGCAATGTGCGACGCTGCACAAGCTGGGTAACGGTACACCTTCTGGGCCTTCTCAACGCCAGGGGACTCGACATTGCGCACACGCCCGTTTCCCCCGAGGCCCTGGGCGAGTTGGTGGCTCTTCTCGAAAAAGGAGACATCAACGACAAGATCGCAAAGGAAATCTTTGAGGACATGGCCCAGACGGGCAAAACCGCAAGCATACTCATTGGGGAAAAAGGACTTGCCCAGGTATCCGACACCTCGGAACTGGAAGCCGCCGTTCTTCAGGTTCTGAAAGAAAACCCAGAGGAAGTCAGCGCATATAAAGGAGGCAAAACCAAGCTCATGGCCTTTTTCATGGGCAAGGTGATGAAAGCCACCCGGGGGCAGGCCAATCCCAAGGTGGTTACAGAACTTCTGCAACGGATGCTGGCCTGAAAAACACGCAACTTTTCCCCCAGCCACAGGCCGGAAACCCGGGAAAATCCACGCCAGATCTACCGGGTTCACCGTGATTCCCGATCCATAGAACCTTTGCCATGCCCCGGCACCTTTCCCCGAGCATCAAAAAGCAAAGCCCGGAAGATCCTGCTTCGATCTTCCGGGCTTTTTATTTCATGTTAACTTTACAACAAACCGCTTGTGCTCTTAGAAGCCGAAGGACAGGCGGGTACCCACAAGGTAGGGATCATCTTTACCCGTTGCATCGCCAGCAAAGAGGTAGGCACCCACAACGTCCAGGTTCAGGTTGTCCATGACCTTATAGGTGGCTTTCAGGTTAATTTCCGTACCCAGGTCAGATTCCATTTTGCCATTGGGTGCAAGAACATCTTCCACAAGCTTGGCATACCAGACGTCCGCAGTGACCTTCAGCTTGGGCATGGGAGACATGGAGCCACCGAGGTTGACGGCCATGATGTTACCGATCTTATCACCAGGGGCGTTGTTGGATTGATGATTATCGAAGATACCCAGGCCCATGATTTCAGACCAGTAGTAGGACTGACCTGCGGGAACAAAAAACTGCTCATAATCACTGCCGCTATCATCTCCGCTGGCGTAGAACATCTGACCATGCACTTTAAAGGCATCCAGATCCACATCACCACCCAAGGCAACAAGATAGGCCTTTACATCAACACTCTTACCTGCAGGAACTCCGAAGCTATTACCTGCTATAGCATCAACGCTACCAAACTGATAAATACCCGTGAACCATGCGGAACCCATGCCATAATCCATGTCCGCATTCACACCCAAGTAGTAGAGATTTGCTTCTTTAATACCACCCATATATTGGGTACCAGTCCCAGGATCAATAAAGTTTTGGGTATTTTCAGAACCAATCCACATAAAAAACGGATTCACGGCAAGCTGATCAGACACCTTTACCGTGGGGTTTACAACAAAGTAATCCACATCTTTTTCATTGGCCTTTTTACCCATGTCGCCTTCGGTGTGCTTGATCCACATCACAGGAACATCAAAGCCTGCGCCTTGATAGGTAACAACGGCACCGGAAAAGTCATCATCAAGGATGAAGCCGCGTGCAATAACGCCGCCCTGGGTACCGATTTTTGCGTTCCAGTCCCCAAGGTTCATGTCCACATAGGAATTCTTGATGCGCCAGTCATTTTTACCATCCGCACCAATATCGCCGCCGTCATTATCACCCCAGACAGCGTTAAACTCAAACTTGTTCACAAACTTGAAATCATCGGAGAACTTCGCAGTGTAAAAAAGGCGGGTACGTGTGTCCACCTCGGAAAGATCTCCCTTCCCATCAGGAGCAAAGTCCTTCTGGGTATAGGCTCTGGTTCTCCAGTAGCCACCGAACTGATTTTCAAACGCGGATGCCGGCAGGGCGAGGGCCGCAAGGGCCACAGCCGCAACGGCGGAAACAAACAGCTTTTTCATGGGCATTCTCCTTAAATGAACTGTCAGATGTTTTTTGCCGGGTTCTCCGCAGGGCCTGACCCTTCTCCCCTCGGAGAAAAAAACTTAAGGAACATGGTTAGCAAGGGTCTTCTTCAAAGTCAAGGAAGAAATCATCCCTGTTTTTTGCCAGAGAAGCCTTTGCACAGAAAAAAAAATCGCATATATGAAGATCAGGAAATATTTGATCTGCCATGGCCTTACATCAGGAATCCATTTTCAACCAAAGGAGCCTTTCCATGCAGCGGCCCGCCTTTTTTTTCCTTTGCATCCTTTTCAGCCTTCTGATGGCAGGTGCCCCTCTCCATGCCCAGGAGTCTGTGCGCCTGGCGCCACCGATTCTCCATGCGCCCGAAAACCTTAAATTCCTGGGAGACGGCATCACCGCCCTGCTCACCACCCAGATGGAGAACGCCGACCTGCTCGAAAAGGATCCTGAAGCCGCGGGCTATGAAATCCGGAGCGTACTCACAGCCTTCGGTGGAACCATGGTCACCGACC
Organism: Desulfobotulus sp.; assembly: GCF_034006065.1. Lineage (NCBI taxonomy): Bacteria > Pseudomonadati > Thermodesulfobacteriota > Desulfobacteria > Desulfobacterales > Desulfobacteraceae > Desulfobotulus > Desulfobotulus sp. The sequence goes on from NZ_JAVETM010000003.1 coordinate 92,258, forward strand.
TCACCCTCATGGACCTGGATACGGGCAAAGCCGTCCTCTCCCGCCGCCACAGCACCCGGGAAGAGAGCGAGATTCTGCCGGAAATCACAGCCTTTGGTGATGCCGTCCTCACCTTTTTACAGAAAAAAGGCCCTGTCGCGGAAACGGCCCCGCCTGTACCTTCCGCCATCGTTTTCCAGACAAAAAAAGCGTCTCCCCTCCCCGGAGCCCCTATCACCTTTCAGATCCAGGGCATCAGCGCCCCCCGGCAAGGCGCCTTGGTTTCCATGGATAACGGAGACCTTACCGGCGACGGAGCCATGGAAATCGTCCTCGCGGACCGGAACACCCTCCGCCTGCACACCGCAGATCTGCAAAGGGAACTGGCGGCCTTTTCCCTGCCCCATTACGAACACATCCTCCGAGTGGATGTGCTGGATACCAACGGCGATGGAAAAGCAGAAATCTGGCTCACCGCCATCAATCCTAACACCCAGAGAATGCGCTCCAGAGTCCTTGTCTTTGCGCAAGGAGAAATCCGTGAGGCCACGGGCATTGAAAACCGATTTTTCGCCAAAGGCCGTAACGAAGACGGACGCTCCATCCTCCTGACCCGGATGCGCGGATTCCGGAATACCCTCTTTTCCGGCGATATCACAGAAGCACGCCTCAGCGGCAACGCCATTCGCCTGCACGAATCCCGGCATCCCCAGGACGCTCTGTTTGACGCCATTCCTGTCCGTGTCCGGGATCTGCAGACCCAGGATCGTCTCCATATCGGAGACAAGGGCATGCTCTCCCTGGTTTCCCCGTCCGGGGAAACGGTCTGGGAAAGTCGGGACGCCTATGCAGGATCCCCCGTATTCATTGATTATGTCCTTGAACAGAAGGACGGACCGCCCGAACGCTTTTATTTTCCGGGTCGCACCCGCATCCTTTCCCAGGAGGGAGAACCTGAGAAACTTCTCGCCATCCGGAATGTCGAAGCCGCAGGCCGTCTTTTCGAGAGAATGCGCATGTTCCGCTCCGGTAGCCTGCACCTTCTTTCCTGGAACGGATACTCCCTTGAAATCGCGGGGTTCACCCAGGATTTCGATGGATATATTGCTGATTTTATTTACATTCCATCCGAAAAAAATTCTCCGGCCAAAGTCCTCTTTGCCCTTGTCAAAGGTGGGGGAAACCTTTCCCTTGCTCCTGAAACCCGCTTTGTCACCTGCTCCCTTTCCCCCTGATTACCCGACTGCCGGGAGGACGCCTTATCCTCCCGGCTCCACCCTTCCTGCTTTTTCCTTGACTTCCCCACTTCACTTCGTTAAATCATGAAACACCGTTCGCTTTTCACAATGCTTATTTTGATCAGAAAACCCAATAAAGGTGCTTCAACATGGATTCCGAGGAAGACCCCTGTGCCAGGATCCGAACTCTCGTGTTTTGACATAAGCGGTTTTTTCCATTTTCCAGGCGAACATGGAAACCCCGGATTCTCTTCCTTCATGGGATAAACCTGCATGGGAGAACAGGCCCCAGGAATGAAGCCGCACCTTTTTTTGCTAAGTACACCAAAGATTTTATTTTATCATAAACCACCACCAAGGAGGCCTACGTGAAAAAGCAGATTCTGTGTTTGGCTACGGCTCTGGTCCTGGGAGCAGGAACGGCATACGCCGGCTGTGTCGATACCTTTGGCATCGGCGCCAAGGCGTCTGCCATGGGCGGCGCTTTCAGTGCCTATGCCGACGATCCCTTTGCCGTTTACTACAACCCTGCGGGCCTGACCCAGATTGATCGGCCCACCCTCGCCGCAGGCGTGCACATGATAGATCCCACCATCAAGCTCAAGGATTTCTATGTGGAAGGATCCAGCGATCCCCGGTTCCCCCGCACAAAGGCAGAAGCCGTCAATTTTTCCGATACCTCGGAAAATCTTTACGCCCCGGCCCTGGGCTTTGCCATGCCCCTGACCGAGCGCCTTGCTTTAGGCGTTGCCATATACGCCCCCTTTGGTCTTGAGATGGAATTTTCCAACAACGCCAAAACCAACCCCACCGCCTACAGCTCCTTCCACTCCTATTATTTCCGGGAAGTCATCACCCCCAGCCTCGCCTACAAGGTCAACGACAAACTCTCTCTGGGTTTCGGGGTTTCCATCGGAAAAACCAAATCCGCTGCAGAAAAATACTATTACCTTGGCACCCAGAACCTGACCAGCGAAGGCCCGTACTATGATAACCTCAGAGCCCTGGATGGCGCACACCTGAAGGTCGAGCTGGAGGATGAAATCAATTACTCCTTTAACGTGGGCGTCATGTACAAACCCACCAGCACCATCACCCTGGGTCTCACCTACCGCAGTGAAACGGATGTGGACTTTGAAGGTGACGCCTATCTCAACGGTCACAAAGTTGCTAAGGCCACCCTGGATTACAACCATCCTCAGCAGGTACAGGCTGGTGTCCGCTATGCGCCCCACAGCCGTTTTTCCGTAGAAATGGACGTAGTCTGGACCAACTGGGGAATCAACAAGGATCAGGTGGAACCCCTTACCGCCATCCCCAACTCCCCCATTACCCTGCCTGTTAAGGAAGTGCGCTCAGATCGTCGCTGGGAAAACACCCGCCAGCTTCGCTTTGGTGCCGAATATGTCATGAACGACCTTATCACCCTGCGTTGCGGTTACTTCTATGACCCCACTCCCATTCCCGACGACACCCTGGATACCATGTGGCCGGATGCGGACAAAAAGACCTACTCCATTGGCGCAGGCTTTAACCTCGGAAGGGTTACCATTGATACGGTCCTTCAGTATACGGACATTGAACAGACCCGCATGATCGGCGGCGAATCCGGAAACCTCAACAAAGCCTTCCAGGGTTTCTTGCAAGAACCCACCCGCGTCCATGCCAAGGCCGAAGGCCACCTTCTGGGGGCAGGCTTCACGGTTTCCTACCGTTTCTAAGGTCTTCTGATACCCAAAGGAAAAAAATCCGGCAGGAATCCTGATTAACCCAAATCTATAAAGGGGAGACGGCGGTAACGCCCCTCCCCTTTTCTTATCTCCCCTTGCCCAACCCCATTCCGCAGCCCATATCCCCAGGCGATATTCCCATTTCTTTTCAAAAAAGCCCGGATTGACATCCTTTTCCATCTGATATATCAATGGTATGAAAATTGGTTTTTCATGCGGATATGAAATCCATTCAGCATCTTCTTTTTCTTTTACAGAAAACCAGAGATTTCCGGACCAGCGTCAACCGGATACAGGACCTCTTTATCGCCCCAGGGCGAGCTTTTAACAGGATTTTTCATGAACGATTTTCTGCAGAATTTACGGAACCAGACTGCGGCCAAAGAACGCCGCTTCAACAAACCCAAGGGCAACTACGAAAACAATTCCGCGCCTTCCCATCCCGAAAGAAGAAGCGGTCAGGATCGCCGGGCCCCTCGCCCTTCCCAGCAGCCTCCCCTGGTCCGGGAAGAAAGTTTTCTTGCTTTGCAGACTGCCCTTGAAGCCCTTGTGGAAACCCAGCGGGATCGGGCCTTCATCGAAGATCGTAAGGCAGAGGCCGAAGAACGCAAGGCCGAAGCCCTGGAAAGGCTGTCTGACACCCTGGAAAGGCTTCTGGATGCCATCATGACAGGTCCTGTGCTTTCCGGTCCTCCGCCTGCTGCGGAAACGCCCGCAGCCGCGCCCGTTGCTGCCTCGGGAACGGACTCGCCCGAGTTCCTCGACACCACAGAGGAAGATGTGCGAAAGACCAGCCGGAAATATATTCTCAAGCTCATTGAAAAACTCAGAAAAGACAATATGACCTATGAGCAGATCGCAGCCTACCTGACGGACAACAACTTCCCCACCTTCTCCGGTCGGGGACGCTGGCACGCCCAGACCATTCACCGGCTCTGCCAGTAACTTTTTCAAGCTTCCCGAAGGACCGGGAATCTTTGTGATGCAAAGATTCCCGGTCCTTTTTTATTTTACGATTCTCATCCTTGTGCCTGACGCCTCAGCCACTCCTCCCACTCCATGGGGAGCAACTGTTTTTTCCGGGTATTGCAGGCCTTACAGGCTGGCACCACATTGCCCTTTGTCGTTTTTCCCCCACGGGCCAGGGGCACCACATGATCCATGGTCAGATCCCCAGCCGCAATGGCAGCGCCGCAATAATGGCAAAGGCCTTTGGCGCACTGGCGTTTCCACCACTGCGTCTGACGCAGCTCGCGGGCCTTCTGCCTCTCCTTTCTGATCAGAATATCATCCTCAAACCATGCATATTCCAAAGCCTCGCCTCCCATGGATCAATACCCGAAACGCTCCATGGCCTTGGCGTCTCTGGTCCAGTTCTTCTGAACCCGCACAAAGAGCTTCAAAAACACCTTCTCCCCCAGAAGCGCTTCGATTTCCTTGCGTGCATCGGTTCCGATCTGCTTTAAACGCTCCCCGCCCTTGCCAATGAGAATGCCTTTCTGGGAGTCTCTATCCACATGGATCACTGCATGGATTTCCGTTTTCTCCCCCGGCCCGCCCTCTATGAAGGCATCAATGGTGACCGCGATGGAATAGGGAATCTCCTCTCCGGTCCGGCGCAGAACCTTCTCACGGATCAGCTCCGCCACAATAAAGCGCATGGGGACATCCGTAAGACTGTCTTCCGGAAACAAAGGGGGGCCTTCAGGAAGGTATTTTTCCAGTACATCCACCAGCACATCCACCTGTTCCCCTTGTTCCGCAGAAATGGGAACAATTTCCCGAAAAGGAAAACGTTTACTCCAGCGTTCTATCCATTGCAGGAGTTCCCCCCTGGGCACAAGGTCAATCTTGTTCAGGCCAAGGATGACAGGCTTCATGCACGTCTGCAGGGAATCCAGGATCATCCCGCTCTCCTCCGAGGCCGAACGGCTGACATCCATCACCCAGAGCACAAGATCGGCATCCGGAATGGCACCCAGAGCGGCATCCACTATCCTGCGGTTCAAAAGCTTTTCCGTCTTGTGTACCCCAGGTGTATCCACAAAGGCCAGCTGGGCATGGGGGCGGTGCACAATCCCCAGAATACGGTTGCGCGTGGTCTGGGGTTTTTTGGAGGTGATGGCGATTTTTTCACCTATGAGCCGGTTGAGCAGGGTGGATTTACCCGCATTGGGCGCACCGATGATCGCCACAAAACCAGAGCGGAAGGATTCAGCCTCTTGGGTCATTTTTTATCCATATATATGAAGTTATTGTTTTTTAAAAAGATTTACAGGCTTCCTCTTTCTGAGGTCGCGTTTCAGCAACTCCTGTCATGGACGAGATCCACGACCACACTTCCTCCCGCCCCTGATGGGTTTTGGCTGAAAACATGACCAGATTTTCCGCCTCCAGACCCGTCTGACGCATCAACGCCTTCTGTCGACCCAGAGCAGCCGAACGGCTGAACTTGTCCGCCTTGGTCAGCACCAGACGCACAGGAAGACCTCGGTCCATCAACCACTGCAGAAGACGTCCCTCTTCTTCCTGCACTTCCCTGCGGATATCCATAAGCAGAAAAAGCCCGCAAAGGGTCGGCCGATTTTCAATATAGGTTTCGATCATGGGGCCCCACTGCTGCTGCACAGCCTTCGGTACCTTGGCATAACCAAAACCAGGCAGATCCACCAGACGCAGGTGTCCGTTCACTGCAAAAAAATTGACCAATTGGGTCTTACCCGGCTGCTGACTGGTCTTCACAAGATTTTTCCGCTGCACCAGGCAATTGATCATGGACGACTTGCCCACATTGGAACGTCCGAGAAAGGCCACCTCCGGAAGATCCGCCGGAGGATACTGCTCGGGTTTTACAGCACTGGTAACAAATTCGGCTGAACGGATATGCATGGCCACTCTTTCTTTCTGAATCCAGGGACCCCGTTATCAGACTTTAATCAGGATAAAAAAAACACAAAAGGCCCGTCCCCCGGACCTCAGCTTCCGTATACCTCCTTCGGATCAAAAACCCGATGGCCTACGGTCGCCCACCCCCCATCCTCCGTAAGGCGTTGGTGAAAACAGGAAACATGGCCCGTATGACAAGCAGCCCCTCCTCGTTGTCTTACCTTGATCAACAGGGTGTCTCCGTCACAGTCCACAAAAATCTCCTCCACCTCCTGCTCATGCCCCGAAGACTCGCCCTTCATCCACAAACGGTTTCTGGAACGACTGAAATAGGTCGCCTTTCCCGTTTCCACTGTATGGCGGAAAGCCTCGGCATTCATATAGGCAAGCATCAGCACCTCGCCACTTACGGCATCCTGTGCTATGACAGGCACAAGGCCTCCACACTTATCAAAATCAATCATATCCCGCCTTCCTTTTCTCAAGAAAGAAAAAACCTAAGCCCTTTTCCTCAAAAACGCACGCGGTCTCTTTTTTTAAAAATTCCGCCCGCCAAGGCTGCATACCTTACCCATGGCGTAAAAACCCGGTTTATGGTATTTCTGTCATACGAATATGGAAGACATACTTGCCTTCATATGCATCGCCAGGGTTTCCTCTGGCCGGGAAGCCACGCAGGACGCCTTGCCCCTCCGGGCCGGATCTGATACGAAACCCATGCGGAGATCCCAGGGCATCCCCACACATCCCCTGCCGGTCTCCGCCATCCCATGCATCATACACACATACGCCAAAACGGAAAAGCCGACATGATCGCCATCCCGCAGAACCCAACCCCCCAAGCCCCTCCCAAGGCCCCGCGCAGGTTCATCCTATGGGGCTTTCTCATCCTTTTTTTTCTCTTCCTCATGATCGTCGCAGGGTCTGGAGGGGCATATTTTTATTTTTCCAGGGATCTGCCTTCCGTTTCCACCCTCAAAGCCTATCGTCCCCCCACCATCTCCACGGTTTACGCGGCTGACGGCACCATTGTCGCCGAATTTTTCCGGGAACGTCGCATCGTCATTCCCCTTAAAGACATGCCCGAGCAACTCATCCAGGCCTTTCTTGCTGCGGAAGACGCCCGTTTTTTTCAGCATAAAGGCATTGATCCCATGGGGATTCTCCGTGCTTTCATCAAAAACGTCCAGGCAAGCGGGATTGTACAAGGTGGCAGCACCATCACCCAGCAGGTGGCCAAATCCTTTTTCCTCAGCCCCGAGCGAAGTTATACCCGCAAAATCCGGGAAGCCATCCTCGCCTACAGGATTGAACGCTACCTTGAAAAAGAAGAGATTCTCCATCTCTACCTCAATCAGATTTTTCTGGGCCACGGGGCCTATGGGGTTGAGGCCGCAGCCCAGAATTATTTTGGTCTGTCTTCAAAAAACCTGAGTCTTGCGCAGTGCGCCATGCTCGCAGGCCTTCCCCAGGCACCCAGCCGCTACTCTCCCTTCCGGCATCCGGAAAGGGCCAGGGAACGCCAGCTCTACGTCCTTTCCCGCATGGTGAGCAGTGGTGTCATCTCGGCGGAAGCCGCAGAAAAAGCGCGCAATGAAACCTTGGAAATCTATCCGCGTCAGAACATCTACATGGAAATGGCACCTTATTATACGGAGCATATCCGCCAGTATGTTCTCAACCGTTACGGAGAAAAGGCCCTGTATGAAGAGGGCCTGCATATTCGTACAGCCCTGGATCTTTCCATGCAGAGGGCTGCGGAAAACGCCCTTCAGAAAGGCCTTCTGGACCTGGATAAACGTCAGGGTTTCCGGGGTGCCCTGCGCAATGTGGGGCTTTCGGGCATTGAAGCCGCCATTGCGGAAAGCCCGCCGACTCCATCCCCTGCTCCGGATATCATCACCCATGGTTTTGTGGTGAATGTGGATAATGCGGGTGCCAAAACCCGGGTACGCTTCGGCAGGCATACGGGAGAAATCCCTCTGGATACCATGCGCTGGGCCAGAAGGCCCAACCCGGACATACCCCATTACAATGCCCGTATCCAAAACCCCAGCCAGGCCTTGCGTGTGGGGGATGAAATTCTTGTGCGCCTTATCCGGCAAAACGAAGACGGTATCTGGGAGCTGCGCCTGGAACAGACGCCTAAGGCCCAATCCGCCCTCCTCTGCATGGAGGCGGAAACCGGCAAGGTACGGGCCATGATGGGAGGCCGGGATTTCCGGAGCAGTCAGTTCAACCGGGCCATCCAGTCGAGAAGGCAGGCGGGCTCTGCTTTCAAACCCTTCATCTATGCCGCAGCCCTGGACAAGGGCTATACCCCCGCATCGGTTATTGTGGATAACGCCTTCGTATTCAGGGACAGACAGCGGGATTTTACCTGGAAACCCAAAAATTACCAGGATACCTTCTATGGTCCCACCCTTCTGCGCGAAGCCCTGGCCAAATCCAGAAACGTCATCACCATTAAGATTCTCGAAGACATCGGCATTGATTACACCCTGGGCTATGTCCGAAAGCTGGGCCTCACCTCACCCATCAACCGGGATCTTTCCATTGCTCTGGGCTCTTCCGGCCACTCCCTGCTTGAAATCGTCAACGCCTATGGCATTTTTGCCCACCAGGGCCAGCTCTTTGAGCCTGTTTTTGTCACGGAAATCCGGGACAGGGACGGACGACTTCTTGAAAAAAACACCCCTTTCCACGAAAAGGTTGTGTCCGAGGAAACGGCCTTTCTCATGACCAGTCTCCTGGAAAGTGTGGTCTCCAACGGAACAGGCTGGCGCGCCAAAAGCCTTACGGCCAAAGGCTGGCCTGTGGCCGCCAAAACCGGGACCACCAACAACCTCAATGACGCCTGGTTTGTGGGATACACCCCAGCCTATGTGACGGGTGTCTGGGTAGGCTTTGATGAAGAAGGCCCTCTGGGCGATGGGGAAACGGGCTCCAGGGCCGCAGCCCCCATATGGGTGGATTTCATGGAAGCCATTCATGCAGGACTCAAACCCCGGCCCTTTGCCCCTCCCCCTCCGGGTATTGTCACAGTCAGGATAGACACCCAGACCGGGCTCCTTCCCATCCCGGAATCCGAGGCCACGGCCTTTGAGTACTTCCACAAGGGACACGAACCCACAGCCTTTTCTCCCAGGTCCGGAGAAATTGAAAACGAAAAGGATTTTTTCAAGCAGGGGCTCTGAGCCTTCCGCTGCCTGATCCAACCCACACACTGCCCGCTTTCTGGCTTCCTGCTTCAAAGACAAAGGCCTTACAAGCCTGTCTTCACCGCGCCTGTCTCCATGGATCAAGCGGCGGCCCCTTGAAAGGGGCCGCCGCTTCCAGAAAAGCATGTTCAACGGACCAGAAATCCGGCAAAACGTTTTTTTCGGTTTTCACCCAGAGGGAAGCCGGAAAAGCTTCCTTCTGGAACCGCGCCATGTTGCAACCTCCCATCCCCTGTAAACGACCACGCAGACGGGTAGAAACACGAATCACAAAACCCTTTCCCAGAGGCGCTCTTCCCAGGCCAGCCATGACTTCCAGAACCTGATTCGCCAACAGAAAACCCCGCACCCACTCCCCCAGGGCCGGATGATGGGGACCTGCCACAAGGCTTTCCACCAAGGCCGCATCCGCCTGAAGCCCGATGCGCACCACAGGTATGCAGGCCTTTTCCAGAATATCCACAACGCTGGCGCTGCGGCTCACCGCTTCATCCAAGGAAAGGGGATGATATCTTCCTCTGTGATAAAGGCGGGCAAGGCCACTTCCCGCCAGCACAAGGGTGGGCGACACCCGTGCAAAATCCACCTTGAGGGCTGCAAGGCTCCGGGCTGAATTCAAATCCGACTTTTCCGAAGCTCCGGGAAGCCCCAGCATCATCTGGGCTCCCACCCGCATCCCTGCAGTACGCAGAATCTGCACCGCCCTGGATACGGCCCCCACATCATGTCCCCGGCCCGCACGCCGCAAAACCTCTTCATCCAGAGACTGCACCCCAAGCTCGGCTGTCGCCCTCCCTTCCCACGATTTGAGCAGGCCTAGGGAAGTGCTGGAGATCGTATCCGGCCGGGTGGAAAATCGCAGTCCCGCTCCCGGAATTTCGGCTACCAGCGAGAGGCAGGCGTGCAGAATTTTTTCCGGAAGCCCCAGGAAGTTTCCACCAAAAAACGCCACCTCCACAGGCCGGTCTTTGTCCCTGGGAAAGGCCAGCCAGCGGTCCCTTTCCATGCCCAGGGAGCTTTGATCGGGAAAGGGACCTGGATGCAGAGTTTTCTGGTTACAGAACAGACAGTGATGGGGGCAGGCTGCGTGGGGCAGAAAAAGAGGAATGATGAAGGGGCTGGATCGTTTCACGTGGACATCGCTTATCCGTTTTTCTTTTCAAGAAGTCTCAGAGCCTTCCGGGCCGCATCCTGCTCCGCAAGCTTCTTGCTTTTTCCCGCTCCCTGGGCGCAAAGATTCTGAACCCGAACCTCCACATGAAACACCTTGTCATGGTCCGGCCCTTCCTCTCCCACCACACGGTATACGGGCGTCGCCCGGTGTCGCATCTGTACTTCTTCCTGCAACCTGCTTTTGGCGTCATGGATGCTTTCCGCCACATCCAAAGCTTCGATAATCCCCCCGAAACAACGCTTCACAAAGGTAAAAGCGGGGTCAAACCCTCCGTCCCGATAGACTGCAGCCACCAAGGCCTCAAAGGCATCTGCCAGAATGGAATCCTTATCCCGCCCACGGGTCTGCTCCTCACCCCGGCCCAGGCGCAGGTGCTGACCCAGGTTGAGGGCTCTTGCCACAGAAGCCAGCTGACGCTCATTCACCAGACTGGCCCGGATACGGGACAAATCCCCCTCCCGGACCTGGCGGAACCGATCCATGAGAAGATGGCCTATCACAAGATTAAGCACCGCATCTCCCAGGAACTCCAGTCTTTCATTGTCCTTCAGAGCCAGGGCGTGCTCATTGACAAAGGATGCGTGACAAAGGGCGGTCTCCAGAAGATCCGGATTTCTGAAACCATAACCCATGACCCTTTCCAGGTCCGCCATGGCGGCAGGGAACTTTTTCATGCACAGATATCCCAAAAGGTATGTTGTTACACAAAACAGCAGCAAACCACGCAAAAAAGCAGCCCCGCCTTTTCACAAATAAAAAAGGCGGATCTTCTGATCGTTTGATGGGGATACGCTTACCAGATCCGACAAAGCCTGTCCGACCTGGTAAACCCATCCCGGAAATTCAGCCCCTTCCCAGAGCCTCCATGAGATCCGCATACACCGAATAGGGTACATGCCCGGTTCCCAGCGCGGCGTTCTCCCGTAAATCTCCGTGAAAATCCGAGCCTCCGGTACGCAACAGGCTGAGACGCCAGCAAAAACCGTCCAGATCCGCCATAAACTGCGCGCCATGCTTTGGATAATACACTTCCACTCCCCCAAGTCCACCTTCTTTCAGGCGTTTCAGCAAGGCAAAAAGACCAAACCGATCCACTTCCCGGATCAGTCCCGGATGGGCGAGAACGGCAATCCCCCCCGCTTTCCGGATTTCCCGGATGGCATCTTCCCATAAAACCAGATCCTTTTCCACATAGGCGGGCCTCCCTTTACCCAGGTAACGGGAAAAAGCCGTGTCCATGTCTTTCACAAAACCTTTTTCCACAAGAACCCGGGCCATGTGGGGCCGTCCCACAAGCCCGCCATCGGATCTTGCCACCACATCCTCAAAGGAAAGGTCAAAACCCAGAGCGCACAGCCTTTCCACCATGCGTGGATTACGGTTTTCCCTGGCCTCCTGCAGGTCTTCCAGCATCCGCACAAGCCCCTGGGCGTCAGGATCCATACCATAGCCCAGAATATGCAGGCTTTCCGTAATCCCCATACCGTCGGGAGGCCGGGCGCTGATCTCCACGCCGGGAAGAAAATCCATCTCCAAAGCAAGACCGGCATCCAGAACTTCCCGGACGCCGGCCATGGTATCATGATCTGTGAGGGCAAGGGCCGCAAGACCCAGGTCCGCCGCATGACGCACCAGCGCCAGTGGCGATAGGGTTCCATCGGAAGCCGTACTGTGGGTATGGAGATCCACGGTACGGAAAAAGGCATCAGAGGCCAAGGGCTTTTTCCATTTTTTCAGCCTTGGTTTTACAATCAATGCACTGTGTGGTTACAGCCCGGGCCTTGAGGCGCTCCACCGCGATATCCTCTCCGCAGGTTTCACAGATGCCGAAGGTTCCGTTTTCGATGCGTTCCAGAGCCTGTTTGATTTTTTTAATGAGTTTATGCTCCCGGTCCCGGATGCGCAGCTCAAAATTCCGGTTGGATTCATGGGAGGCCCTGTCCGTGGGATCGGGAAAATTCTCCTTGGGCTCGGTCATGCCGCTTACCGTGTCATCGGCCTGGTGGAGCAATTCTTCCAGCTGTGCAACAAGATAGGTCCTGAAGTACTCGATCTGTTCCTTATCCATGGGAAAATCCTCCTCACGTATCGCATCGGCACCAACCGAACCGCATCTCTCTGGCGAAACGCAGATCATACACCAGGCGGATTTTCTGCCCGGAAAACACACAAAGGGCCACCGCCTGCAAAAAAGTATGCTTGCATACCATAAGCCCTTTTTCCGTGTAAAGGACTTTTCTCAGATTTTACCTCCCAACATCATGAAAATCTGGGATAAAAAGTCCCGAACCCCCCGGAGGAACATCAGATTCCAAAAACATGCAAAAGACCCAAGGCCTCCATCTCCCAATATACCGAGACACCTCCTGCGCGCCCCCTTTTTTTACCTCAGAGCCCGCCGCACCATCGCCCTTTCTGCTTTTCTTCTCCATCCTCAACGGGCCTGCGCAGGGGCACAGGGGGCTCACTTGCCGGGGTGTCCAGAGCAAAAAGCAACCGCATCCATCCAAGGTAGCGGTCTCTGTTGCCATGCATCCCCCCACTTTTCAGAAGCCGGATGGGATCATGAAGCACTTTGGTGACCATGGCATCCACCATACGCTCCAGGGCTTCGGGTGACTCCCCTTGACCCAGGCCACCCGACCCCAGGGTTCGTCGCAACTCTTCTTCCAGAATACCCCCCACCTTTTCCCGCAGAGCCTTGATGGTGGGCACCAGAGCCAGTCCCTCCACCCACTCTGTGAAGCGCAGCACGGCCTCCTCCACAATCCCTTCCGCCCTTCCTGCTTCCTGCCGCCTTTCCTCCAGATTGTCATCCACAACGCCCTGAAGATCATCAATGTCATAAACATAGGCGTTATCCAGGGTATTAATGGCCGGATCCACATCCCTTGGAACGGCAATATCTATAAAAAAAAGGGACCGATTCTGCCGTTTGCGCATGAGGGGCTTGATATCCTGTCTGCGAATCACATAATCCGGCGCACCCGTGGAGCTGATCACAATGTCCACATCCCCAAGGGAGGTGAAAGCATCCTCAAAACGTATGGCCTCGCCACCAAAACGACGGGCCAGAGCAAGACCCCGGTCAAAGGTACGATTGGCCACCAGAATGCCACTGATTTTATGCCGAAGGAGATGCTCCACCGCCAGTTCCGCCATTTCACCGGCTCCGAGGAGCATAGCCCTGCGGCCTTCCAGGGAGCCGAAAATCTTCCTTGCCAGCTCAATGGCCGCATAGCTGATGGAAACGGCATGATCCCCAATCCCCGTTTCCGTGCGGATTCGTTTGGCCACCTGAAAAGCCCTGTGCAGCATACGGTTCAGGATGGGACCCGAAGCCCCCACAGCCGTAGCGCGCTGGTAGGCCTGCTTCACCTGCCCCAGAATCTGGGGTTCTCCCACCACCATGGAATCCAGGCTGGCGGACACACGAAACAGATGCCGCACCGCAGCCATGCCTTCATGGGCATAAAAAGAAGGGAGGAAAAATTCCGAAGACACGCCTTTTCTCACAGACAGCTCCCGGACCACCACCTCCCTTGCCTTTTGAGTGTTTTCCGCAGCAAGGAGAATCTCCACCCGGTTGCAGGTGGAAAGTACCAGCACTTCAGAAAGAACGCCGGTCTGCTTCAAAGCCAACAGAAGAATGTCCACTTCCTCCGCATTGAGAGAAAGCTTTTCCCGCACCTCCAGGGCAGCGGTTTTATGGTTCATTCCCAAAAGAAGAATACCCGGAAGTCTTGCCATGCCATCCCATCCCGACGCGCCTGCACAGGCCGTCTTCCCCAACCCGCAGCAGTCTCAATGCCCGATGCGCGTAAAATCCCCATGATGCCCCATAAAGAGGAAGTTCACCCCAAGGAAGGTGAAAAGAACCAGAAGAAAGCCCAGAACCGCCATGCGCGCCGCCTTGCGGCCCCGCCATTCCGAAGACAGACGCCCATGGAGGAGGGCCGCATACACAAGCCACACCACAAGGGACCAGACTTCCTTGGGGTCCCAGCTCCAGAAGCTCCCCCATACCGCCCGGGCATAAAGAATCCCTGTGGCCATGCCCAGGGTCATAAGGGAAAATCCCACAATGACACACGCATGCCCCGTGGCATCCAGAAGCTCCAGGGAAGGCAGTCGTCGGAAGAGAATATCTTTGCGCTTTTCCTTGATCCGCCTCTCCAGGAGCAGATAAAGCAGGCCCACGGCAAAGGCCAGGGTAAAGGCCGCATTCCCCCCAAAGCTGGCCGCCACATGCACCACCACCCAAAGGCTGACATAGGCGGGATCCGGCGTTGCAGGAACAGAGGGCAGAAGCCAGGAGGTGAGACTTAAACCTGCGGTGACGCTGGCCACAAAAATCCCCAGAATCTTCACATGGTACCGATGCCGGAGGGCAATGAAAACGCCTGCAAAAATAAAGGCGCAGAAGGACAGGTTGCCCGCAAGGTCAAAAAGGGGCAGATGGCCCGCTTCCACCCAGTTTTTTCCCAAAAGAATCCCATGACTCACAAAGCCTGCGCAAAGCAGAAAAAATCCAGCTCTCTGCCAGACCTCCCTTTTGAACAGGAGAAAAACAAGATATCCAAGGGTACTCAGGATATAAAGGCTAAGGGCGATACTCATGCATCCTCTTTCTCCCGGGAAAACCCCGGCTCCTCTGGGGTGCTCCGCACAGCACCGGCCTGCATCACGGATAAAACCAGATCCCGGACCCCACAGGTGCCCACCCAGGGGGTCAATGTCTGGATCACAGCCTCGCAGTCTCCTTTGCTTATCTGTTCCAGGAGGGGGCCTTCCACCAGGGCCCTGAAAATCTTTTTGTGCCCTTCAGGATCATGGCTCCGCTCCAAAAGCATCGCCCGCAGCCTTCCCATGAGATCCAGAAAGGGCAGATAGGCCCGATCCAGGGAAGCTTCCAGATCCATACGCAGCTTCCGGGCAAAGGCCGGGCTGCGGCCTCCCGTGGAAATGGCCAGCTGAAGATCTCCCCGTCGGATCAGAGCAGGCAGAAAAAAATCCGAGCCTTGGGGATCATCGGCCACATTACAGAAAATATTCCGCGTCCTCGCCCCTTCCGCCACCTGTCCGTTCACAGCCTTCCGATGGGTGGCGGCAAAAACCAGACGCATCCCCTCCAGATCTTCCATCCGAAAGGTCCGCTCCACAAGGGTCAGTTTTTTTCCCCGCCCAAGTTCCTGCAAGGCCTCCAGAGGGGTCGGATCCACCACCGTGACCCTGGCTTCGGCCTCCAGAAGTCCTGAGACCTTACGCAGCCCCACGCGCCCTCCACCCACAACCAGACAGGGCAGATCCCGGATATTGAGAAAAAGCGGATAAAACACAAAAAAAACCCCTTCACAGGTCCAGAGTCATGAGATCATGGGCCCTCAGCACAGGGCCCTCAAAAACCTCCCTGGCCTGATCCCGCACATCGATTCCATCACATTCCGGATAAAAATGGGTAAGCAGCAGCCGGGACACTCCCGCCTCCCGGGCAAGCGCTGCGGCCAAAGACGGGGTCAGGTGACCGGGTACTTTCATGGCATCGGGCATGGCGGCCTCGCAGATGAGAAGATCCGCCCCAGCGGCAAAGGGCACAAGCTCCGGACACTGATCCGTATCTCCCGTGATCACAAGTCTTTTTCCACAGAATTCCAGGGAAAGGGCCAGGCTCTCCGGCCTGTGGTTCACAGGATGCGTTCCCAGCTTCACCCCCTTCAAAGTCCAGAAAAAAGGCCCATCCAGGGGCAGCTCCCGCAGAATAAGTCCGCCGTTCAGATCCACCCACTCCCCGTACACACGGCAAAGACCCTCATAAAAATTCCCAAGCCCCTTACCCGCTGCCAGGATAAGGGGCTTTTTACGTCCAAACCTCCCTGCATACTTTCCGGAAAAAAGCAGGGATACCAGCTCCCCTGTGTGATCCGGATGAAAGTGGGTGAGAAACAAAAGATCCACCTCGCAAGGATCCTGACCTGCGGCAAGGAGCCTGTGCTGGGTACCAAGTCCGCAATCCACCAGAATGCGTAAAGTCCCCGCCTCCACAAGAAGGCTGCTTGAAGCCCGCTCCAGCCGGGGAACACAGGTGCCGGAACCCAGGATGGTCACGCGCATGCGTCTTCCTTTGCCTTTCTTTTTTTCTTCTGAGTGCGGATTTCCACATGGTCCCGCAGCCAGGCTCCCAGCTCCCTGCTGTTTTTGGTATTCACGGTTTTTTCCAGCGCTTCCAGGGGGATTTCCGCCCGCGCCGCGCCCTTATGTCCACCCGCAGAGCCCATTTTCCCAAAGCTTGCCGAAGCCACAAGCCCCGCCGATCGTCGGATACCATCATTGCGGAAGATGATCACCAGTTTTTTTTCATAAATACCAGAAACAATGGTCCAGTTCACCGCATCTACCCGCATAAAAAAATCTGCAATCTGCACACAGATATCCGGGTTACTCACCTCCCCCAGGTGGGCGTACAGGCGATTCCCCCGGATCACCCGGCATTTCAGCGCCTTTTCAAATACATCGAGACTCTCAAGAAGAATTTCCGCATTTTCGATTCTGCGTTCCAGTTGGGGATTGATGTAGCGGAAAAGATACTGAAAGGCCTTGATATCCTCCATGATGGTTTTTCTCTGAAAATCCGCCGTGTCCGTCTTGATGGCGTAATAAAGGGCAGTCGCCAGCCTGGATGAGGGCGTGATGCGGGCGGCCCTCAGATACTCCGTCAGCATACTGGCCGTAGCTCCGTACTTGGGACGGACATCACAGAAACGGCCCACCACACAGGATTCGGGATGGTGGTCAATGAGAACATCGGGACGAAAAAGGGCAAAACACTCGTGGTGGTCCGGCTGAGAGTCCACCAGCACAATACGGCGATAGCGCCAGTGAGGCAGATCCCTGAAATGTATCATCCGGATACCCAGAAGCCGCACCATGGACAGGTTATCCGGTCTTTGAATATCATTGACATGGGCAATGGTCACCCCCGCCACCCGCCGCCACAGAAGTCGCTTCACTGCCATGGCGCTGGCCATGGCGTCGGGATCCGCATTAATCAGAATCAATACCTGATCCTCCCCTGCAAAGCAGGCATAAAAACGACGCAGCCTTTCGGCGCTGGAAAGGGTCATGGGAAACTCCTTGTTCCCGGAAAATACGCAGAGGCTCCGTAAAAAACTTCTGCCCATCCTCCGGAAAAGGGCCAGGGGTTTGCGGCCTTATCTCATAAGAACAGCCCCTCATCGGGGCTGTTCTCACACATCTAACATTCACAAAGGCGCATGGCAACCCGTCGTTCTTTACCGACCAGGCTTCTGCGGCTCATCCACATCCTCCCAACCCGTGATCATGGCTTTCAGATGAGCCAAAGGCGTATGGCCCGTGGTGATCATATAGACATGAATCACCACAAAGATCAGAAAGACAAAGGCTCCGGCCAGGTGAAGGAGGGCAAGAAGCCCCAGGTCCATGGAAAAGCCCGCCACATGCCAGTCGTTGTAGGTCCAGTACAAAAGTCCGGTCAGAACCTGCACCGGAACAATGGCGATGGCCACCCCCAGGTAGGTGAGCCTTTGCAGCGGGTTATGCTTCGCCTCAGCGGTTTTGGCCACAGGATGGGACTCTCCCCGGAAAATGCCCACAAGGTAGTAACGCAGCACTGCAAAAAGCTTACGCGTGGTGGGCACATAGTGCCGCCATTCCCCTGTGGTCGCTTGCCAGAAAACAATGAAGGCGAAAAGAATCAGCCAGGCGATCCCAAGGCGGTTGTGCCAGATCACAGCTGTCTTGAAATCCGGCCAGGAAAGATCCCCGTGTACGGCAAAGCCTGTCCAGAGCAAAGCGCAGATCAAAAGGGCCTGGGCCCAGTGCCAGAACCGCTCAAAACGCGTATAAAGATAAATCTTTTTCATTTTCTTCTTCCTCCCCGCCCCACTGTGCGTCCAAGGGCATGGGCACCCACACCCAGTACGGAAAGGGCGGTCAGCGCCCATCCCACCCGCGAGAAAAACCCGCCGCTGTCCCGGCCCGGCATGTAAACACCGGAAATACCCGCAAGCCGACTGCCGTGCCGAACATGGCACTCCCCACAGGAAAGGGCCTTTTCCTTAGGTGCCACCATGTGGGTGATGGGATAACGGAAGGTGGTTTCCACAAAATCCACCTTGCCGCTGAAGGGAAGCCCCGCCACAGCCATGCCTTCGGCCACAGCCCTTTCCCAGTCATAATCCGCCCAGTAGGCTCCGCTGCCCTTGGGACCAAACAGCTTGGGAAAAACCAGGGTTTTCAGCTCCGCATCATAGGGCTGCACGCCGCGATGCACCTTGAAAGGATAAATTCTGGCATTGGCCTCATCCGGCGCGGTGTCCACAAAATTCACCGCTACCACGGTTTCAGGATCAATTCTGTCCGTAACCAGGGTGTTCCGGATCACCCCTTTGAACCAGGCGTATTCGGGCATCGCATTTTTCGCCCATTCAAACACGCCTTTTTTACTGTCATAAACCGTTCTGCCGAGGTCTCCTGTCTCTTTGTAAGGCTTGCCCTCCCGCATCCGCCCCGCCTCAGACCAGTCCCAGAGCATCTTGGTGGGCAGCTCCCTGGCAAAGGTTGGAATATGGCAGGTCTGACAAGCCACCTTGTCCGTGTGATCATTGAGTTTGGCCGTGTTGCCATGGGGGCTTTCGCCATGGCAGGCCACGCAGGTGATACGGGAGGCCTGGTCATCTTCAAGGAGACTCTTATGATCCTGCACCGCAGGGGTCTGATAGCAGCGTCCCGCCACCTTGTGGGCCACAGTGGTGTGACAGCGGGTGCAGGAGAAATCTCCGCCCGCCTGGGACATGTGGACATCCAGATCTCTCGGTGGGTCAAAGAGAGAGGAATCCAGGTCTCCGTGCTTCACCCCGTCACCGCCGCCACCGTAAAAATGACAGACCCCACAATTATCCCGGGTGGGTCTTGCCACACTCTTTGCTGCGGCATTCCAGTCCGGAGGTTCAAAAAGTCTGCCGCTTTCGGGAAAACGCGTGGGCTTGTCCACAGGATGCCCCGCCCCTGACGGGTATTTTTCATAAGTGCCTGTCTGCTCATGACAGACAAGACAGTCAATGTTTTCTTCCTTGGTGAAATCAAAGGAAGCATCCTCCCACCCATAGCCCGCATGGCAAGACGTACACCGTGCTTCATTTCCGGGAATGCTGATGCAGAAGTTGTTCAGGGATTTTCCGGCTTTTCCCAGATCCCCATCCCCCGAGTGCGGACAAATCCAGGTCCAGTGGATGGTTTCCATGAACTGCTTTCCCGCATCATTGTGACAGCCAAGGCAGGCCTTGGTCACCTCCGGGCCGGAGCCGAAGGCCTGGCCCAGTTGCTCAAATCGGCTGTGATCCGCAGTAGTTGCGGGCGTTTTACCCCAGGCGGGCAGGCTCAGCACCAGGGCCAGAAGCCACACCCACCCAACACCTTTTTTTCCCATATCATCCTCCAGGCATGTCCGTTTTTGATGGATACATTCCCCAAGGAAACCGGAAGCATGAAAAAGGTTACATAAAAAAATCCCTTCCGCCCAGTCAAACCCCGGCCATGTTATGGGATCTCTTTTTCTCCGCGCACAAGGTTCTGAAGCCCCCGGACCACGGATGACATGAAATGCGCCTGGGCATTCATCTCCTCCGCAGCGCTGGCGGATTCTTCGGAGATGGCTGCGGAATTCTGCACCACAGACTCCATCGCCGCCACCGCGCGGTTAATCTGGGAGATTCCGTCCGCCTGCTCTGATGCTGCACAGGCGATTTCTCTCAAAAGACCTCCCACCGTACGGGTCTGCTCACTGACCCGGGTAAAGGACGCACCGGCCGTACCTGTCACAAGACTTCCCCTCTGTACCCGTTTCTGTATTTCATCAATCAAGGCTCCCGAATCCCTGGATGCTTCCGCAGCTTTGAGGGCCAGCCTTCGGACTTCTCCTGCCACAACGGAAAATCCCGCACCCGCTTCTCCGGCCCGGGCGGCTTCCACGGCGGCATTCAGAGCCAAAAGATTGGTCTGAAAGGCAATGGCATCAATGGAGCCCACAATTTCAGAGGCTTCTCCTCCCACCCGCGAAATGGCATCCATGGCTTCCTTCAGATCCTTCATGGCCTTTTCCGAATGCACCATTTCCTCTCCCACGGATCCCATCAGAGTGTCCGCCCTGCGCGCATTTTCTGCGGTGCGGGCTACCTGGGAAGCCATCTGTTCCAGGGAGGCCGCCGTCTCCTCAATGGCCGCCGCCTGACTGGAAGCCCCTTCGGCAAGGCGTTGGCTGGAATTGGAAACCTCTCCTGATCCTTCGGCCACCTGGGATGCACCATTTTTCAGGTCTTCCACCATTTTTTCCACAGGCTGGGAAACCCCCCGGCTGATCAGCACCGCAAAACCCAAAACCGCAAGACCTATACCGGAAAGGGCGAACAAAGCCGCAGCCAGAAGGTTACGCCGCACCTCCCTGTCTGCCCCGTCCAGAAACTGAATCACCTCAAAGGCCCCATGCACCTCGCCCACGCGCCAGTTTTCCATAGGCCCTCCTGTAATATCCCGACCGTCAGAACGCCCCCAGTATTCATGGGAAAGGGCGGGATCGCCATGGCAGTACAGACAGGTTTCTGAAAGACGCACAGGCAGAAAATACCGCACCGCATTCATTTCCGGATCCACCAGATAATACTCCGCAAGCTCCCCTTTGCTCAAAAGACGTAAGGCGTCGCGCTCCACCGTACTCTGGCTTCCATAGTCCGGCATGTTCTCAGGATTTCTGGGATAAAACTTAGGAACCCGAAAGCTGTAACCTCCGGCCTCGGCCTTTTTCATCGCCGCTTCCCAGGCCGTGACAACGGGGACAGCTCCCAGAACAGCGGCCATGCCATCGGGCCTTTCTGCAAAGGCCCTCAGGGCTTCCACGGAAAACATCTTTTTTTCCCACTTGGCGTCCATGGACTCCCGAACCGATTCTGCCATCAGACAGATGGCGCGGGCCTTTTCCACAAAGGCCTCAATGGTTTTGGCCCGAAAATTCCACGCATACACAGAAAAAAACAAGGCGCAGAGCAGTCCCATGCTCACAGCACAAAGCAAGATAATTTTCGACATCAGGGAAAGACGGGAAAGGGCCATGAAAAACCTCCTGCCAGGAAAAAGAAAGGAACAGGATACGCAAAAACCCTTAACAAAGGCACTGCCGGGAAGACATGAACAATCATGGGGTAACGGGTATGCACGAAAAAACATGAGGATGGAATACGGTACACGAAAAAGCAGGCCCAAGGCAAGCCCCGGGCCTTGCATCCGTCCAAAAGAGGATTTATTCTGCGATCAAGGTTTTTCAAGGCCCCAGGCTTTCTTGAAAATCCCTTACACCCATGCTCCAGCCCCCCTCTGCAACCTGAAGACAGGCCGTATGCGCTTTTTGAAACGCTCTGGCTCCGCAGCAAAAGGCCTTATTTTGCTCCCATAACCCCCTTTTCCGGGAAAAACGCCATGCACCTTTCCGATGAAAAAGTCTGCAAGTCCAAGCCCAGCGTCGCCCTTGTCTTCAGAGAAGAAATTCCTGAAATCACCGAAGCCATCATCCGCTCCTGCGAGGAACCCGGCAGCTTTACCCACATCAACCACGAACCCATCCCATCCCGGACAGAAGTGGTGTCCATTGTTCATGCCCTGCAAAAGCTTCTTTTTCCAGGGTATTTCAGCAGGGAGCCCCTGGATGCCACAAACCTGCGCTACAAGATCGGGCACAGCGTATCACGGCTTTTTGACACCGTAGCCCAGCAGATCATCCACAGCCTCCGCCACGACTGCTTCCGCTATGACCAGGTCTGCTCCCACTGCAATGAACAGGGCTATGAGACCGCCCGCAGGCTGTTCCGGGCCATCCCTGACTTACGCCGCATCCTCATGGCCGATGTGCACGCAGCCTATGATGGCGACCCCGCAGCCACAAGCCACGATGAAATCATCTTCTCCTATCCGGGAATTTTCGCCATTTCCGTACAGCGCATCGCCCATATTCTCTACCAGGACCAGATTCCCTTCATTCCCAGAATCATGACCGAATACGCCCACAGCGTCACAGGCATTGACATTCACCCCGGTGCCACCATTGGCGAACGCTTTGCCATTGACCATGGCACCGGCGTAGTCATCGGAGAAACCACCACCATCGGCGCCAATGTCCGTCTGTATCAGGGAGTGACCCTGGGTGCCCTTTCCCTGCCTCCGGATGCGGGCAACCGACTGCGGGGGAAAAAACGTCACCCCACCCTGGAAGATGATGTGATCATTTATGCCGGCGCCACCATCCTCGGAGGCAACACCGTAATCGGCGCACGCAGCATCATTGGCGGCAACGTCTGGCTCACCGAATCCGTACCTCCGGACACCCTGGTGGTCATGGAAGCGCCCAAACTCAGCTACAGGGCTTCGGGGTCCCACCCCCAGCAAGGAAAACCCGGCCATGATTTTGCGTGAACTCCGCCGGGAAATCCGGCTGCCCCTTTCTCCGGAAAGGGTGTTTCACTGGCACCGCCACAAAGACGCCCTCCTCCGCCTCAGTCCTCCCTGGGCCTGGCCTGAAGGCCTGCGGCAAGAAGGCAGCATCGAAACCCTGGGAAGGGTCTCCATGCGCATTCCCCTGGGTCCCCTGCGCCTGCCCTGGGAAGGAAGGCATACGGCCTGCGAACCGCCCTTCTTTTTTCAGGATGTCCAGACCCGAGGCCCCTTTGCCTTCTGGGAACACAGCCATTATTTTCACCCCCACGACCAAGGCTGCCGCATGGAAGACGTGCTGCGCTACGCCCTGCCCGCGGGTATTCTTGGGGATATAATCGCCGGGAAAGGCGTGGAGAAACGACTAAGGCGTCTTTTCGATTATCGCCACAAAATCCTTGAAGAGGATCTTACTCACCCGCCTGTCCAACCCATGCGCATCCTCATCAGCGGCAGCTCCGGCCTTGTGGCCGAAAGCCTCATTCCCGCCCTCACCACCGCAGGCCATACATGGATTCCCCTGGTCCGCACCCAGGGAATCCCCAAAACCCGCTACTGGAATCCGGAAAGGGGAGAGGCGGATCCCAAAATCCTCGAAGGTATTGATGCCGTGCTGCATCTCGGGGGGGAGCCCATTGGTGAAGGTGCCTGGACGCCGGAAAAAAAGGCCCGCATCCTCCAAAGCCGTGTGCTTGGAACACGTCTCCTCGCCCAGGCCATCCGTAAAGCCCACACACCGCCCAAAGTTTTCCTTTCTGCTTCAGCCATCGGTTATTATGGTAACCGCAAGGGCATCTTACTCACCGAGGACCATGGGAGGGGAGAAGGCTTCCTTGCCCATGTCTGCCAGAGGTGGGAAGAAGAGGCCATGGGCGTGCAGGATCTCTGCCCTGTGATCCGCCTGCGCATAGGCATTGGCTTAACACCCAGGGGAGGAGCCCTCTCCCGGCTGCATCCCCTTTTTTTCTCAGGGCTTGGCGGCGTCATCGGTAAAGGCCATGGATGGATGAGCTGGATTGCCATGGAAGACCTGGTGCGGGCGATCCGCTTCCTGCTTGAAACCCCCGGAATTTCCGGCCCCGTCAATCTTACCGCACCTCACCCTGTGCGAGCCAGGGATTTTGCCCGCATCCTGGCGCGCGTCCTCCACAGGCCGCAGGTCTTTCACCTTGCGCCCTCGCTGCTCCACGCTCTCCTCGGAGAAATGGGAAAGGAGGTCCTCATGACCAGCACCCGGGCCCTGCCTACAAGGCTTGAAGCTGCGGGCTTCCGCTTCCGATACCCCGACCTTGAAAGCGCCCTCGTCATGCTTCTGGGCGCGGATCCATGAAAAAAACGGAGACGCAGGAAAACCGCATGCGCAAAAGCCCTTTGATTCGCCCCTTTCCCGTGGCAGAATACAAAAAATGGCATCTGTCCTGATTTAGATGCTGGCAAAGCCTCCCCAAAAGGCCCCTGAGGCCCGGACAGACAGATTACGGACTACAGACGAGGGAACCCATGACATCCCCCTACAAACGCGGCATCACTCTCCTCATGATGCTGGCCATGGCCTTTGGTTTTTTTCATCTTTTTGTACCCAAGGCACTTCTGGCCTACGATTTTGAACGCCTGCACATCTTTCTTTTCAATCTCTGCAGCGGCGGCGCCCTTATCCTGTTTCACACCCGAAGAACTCT
This sequence comes from Desulfobotulus sp., assembly GCF_034006065.1. Taxonomy (NCBI): domain Bacteria; kingdom Pseudomonadati; phylum Thermodesulfobacteriota; class Desulfobacteria; order Desulfobacterales; family Desulfobacteraceae; genus Desulfobotulus; species Desulfobotulus sp. The sequence goes on from NZ_JAVETM010000003.1 coordinate 116,678, forward strand.
GCCCACAGGACCGAAAATCCCCCTCTTTCTGGGGTTCAGCCTTTGCTTTGCCCTCTGCGCTTTTCTTGAGATCTATCCCGCCGCCATGGTATGCGCCTTTCTTCTGGCCCTTCTTGTGGAGTCCGAACGCATCCGGATGTTCTCCCTTTTTCCCATGGATTTTTTCAAAGCCCGGGTCCCCGTTTCCCGGAAATTTCACCAGGCCTCCCTCCTTTGCCTTTCCATGGGCCTTTTCATCTCCGTTCCCGTCATGTTCAACGAGAGCTACGGAAACTGGATTTCCATGGAAAAGCTTACCCTGAATACTTTTTTTCTGGGATTTTCCTTTCCCGTATCCCTCATCACCATGAGCGTCATGTTTGAACTCATCGGTGACAACAGAATGCGGCTTACGCGGGTGCTCAAAAACATCGGCTTCTGGTCCGTAAACCTCGGTGTCATTATTTTTTTTATCTTCATTCTCTTTGAATGGCCTTTGCTTCAGCTTTTCATTTCTCTGATTCTTTTCGGAAGTGTTCTGCTCATCCTCATTCTTTTTCTCCAGGATCGTAAACAGGCCCAGGAAAAGGCCTTTCTCACTTCTGGCATGCTCTTTCTCGTTTTCACAGGCATCAGCGGCATTGCCTACATCATCCTCGAAATGAGTCCCTTTTATACCCGGGAGATGGGCAAGCTCATCCTGAAAATGCACAGTTTCGCTTCTCTTTACGGGTGGAATCTCAGCGGTCTTGTGGTCATCATGCGCTACACGGACTTCCCCATCCGCCTGCACTCCAGAAACCTGATTCTGACCCACTGGCTGGTGGTGCTGATCCTTGCACCCCTGGGATATTTTTCTCCCTTCGTCGCAGTGCTGGCCACCCTTTCTTACCTTGTCTTGCTGGAAACTCTTTTTTTCAGCGCCAGGGGCAGGACTGCCTTTGGAGAGGATACTGTCCAGGCCCAGGAAACCTGAAACAGCTCTGTATCAGAAAAACAGATCTCCACCAGGACCTGGCCCCTGACTCCCCTTTTCCAAAGCCCTTGCCGCAGGCTTCTCCAACAACCATACTTTATGGCATTGCTTTTGCTTGGATGTCATAAAGACGATGGATAGACCCCACCCAGAAAAGGAGATCCGCCATGACAGAAAAAGAACGCAAACGGTATAAAGTCACCATGGCCTGCCCCCAGTGCGGATGCAGCGCGGTCACCAACCTTTCCAAGGAAGAAATTCAAAAGCGTTTCGGAGATGTTCCCAATGTGGAGCTGGAATGCCATGAATGCATGCTCAAATACGAGGCGGCCCGCGCCGAGGCCTGTCCGGAATGGGATGCAGAGTGCCGCATGATGCAGGAAGGGAAGTCCCAGCACTGAAAATCCCCAGACTCTGTATAGAAAAATAAACTTTTTTGTATTGACAAACAGCAAGGTGCTGTTGCCATAGTCTTCGCTAAATATCTTTTATAGTCAAAAAGCATAAGCCAAAGAATCTGTCGCCACGGTATGCCCTGGTTTTTTCAAAAAAGACAAACAGCCCTCCAGCCCTTTGGAAAGGCGCAAAAGACTTCCGAAAGAAAGGAAAAAAAATGGCTTTTGATTTTAATGCAAATGAAATCTTTCAGATGGCTATCCAGATTGAACAAAATGGCGTCAAGTTTTACAGAAACGCCGCTGCCAATGTCCAGAAGCAGGAAGAAAAAGATCTGCTTCTCAAACTGGCCGACATGGAAGTGGACCACGAAAACACCTTTGCTTCCATGAAAAAAAGCCTGGCCGAAGACGAGAAGGCCAAAACCATCTTTGATCCCAACAATGAAACCGTTTTGTACCTCAAATCCTTAGCGGACACCCGCGTCTTTTTCCAGAAAACCATTGATACGACAAGCCTCAAGGAAATCCTCAAAGAAGCCATTGTTGCAGAAAAAGATTCCATCGTCTTTTACCTGGGCATGAAAGAGCTGGTTCCTGAGGGTAAGGGCAAAAATCGCCTGGACGCCATCATCAAAGAAGAAATGGGTCACATCCGCCTTCTCAGCAAAGAGCTTATGGCCATCAAGTAGCACAAAACAGGGCTTCCCCCCATGGAATCCCGACCCCATATACCCTGAAAACGCATATCGGAAATCCCGGTATGCGTTTTTTACTCCATCCTCCCTTCTTCCGCCACCTGGGCCAAACCTTCAGGATCACAGATTTCCAGGATGTTTCCCGTCACATTCAGATACCCTGCGGTGACCATACGGCCCAAAATCCGGGAAAGGGTTTCCGGACTTGTGCCCAGAAGACTTGCCAGCTGCGCCTTGGAAAGGGGCAGCACCAGGGAAGTTTCTCCTCCGCACTCCTCCTTCAGGGTGTTGAGGTAAGCGGCAAGCCGGGCTGGCACCTCCTTTAAGGCCAGATGCTCAATCTGGGTGGTAAACACCCGCAGCCGCCGGGATAAAACCGCCAGCATGGCAAGGGCCAACTCCGGCATATCCTTGAGTTTGTCGATAAAAACCTCCCTTGGCAGAAAAAAAAGCTGACAGGGTTCCAGGGTCTGGGCGCTGGCCGGATAGGGAATTCCTCCAAACATGGGCGCTTCGCCCACGGGCTCCCCAGGCCCCAGAATGTGCAGAATTTTCTCCTTACCTTCAAAGGTGGCCTTGAACACCTTGACCTTGCCCGACAAAAGTACAAAAAACCCCGTAGCCGCCTCGCCTTCCTGGAACAAAAGCTCGCCCCGTAAAGCCGCCCGACTCCGTCCCAGGGTCAGCACGGTTTTAAGGGCCCTGTCCTCCAGCCCTCCGAAAAGGAGGCTTCCTGCCAGAATTTCAATGATCTCCGCTTCTTTCATTTTTTCTTCCCATTTTCAAGGTATTGATCTGTATCAATTTCTTTTTGCCATAAAAGCTTTATCTTCTGCCTGGAATGAAACAAAAACCCGCCCCAGGGGGCGAAGGAGGATATCCATGAAGATTCTGCGCGACATCATTGAGATCGATGAACAAAAGTGTGACGGCTGCGGCCTCTGCATCCCTTCCTGCGCCGAAGGCGCACTGGCCATTGTGGACGGCAAAGCCCGCGTTATCCGAGATCCGCTCTGCGATGGCCTGGGCGCCTGCATCGGCGCCTGCCCCCAGGGCGCCCTCCGCATTGTCAAAAAAGAAACCCTGCCCTTTGATGAAGCCGCTGTGCACGCCCATCTTCATACCAGGGGCTGCCCTTCCGCCCAGGCCTCCCTCCTTGCTGCCCCAAGCCCCAAGGGAGACAGGCTTCCCATGGAATCGGCCCTTTCCCACTGGCCCATACAGCTGCGCCTCATCCCCCCCACAGCCCCCTTTCTCAAAGACGCTCACCTGCTCATTCTGGCAGACTGCGCAGCTGTGGCGGATCCCGCCCTGCACCAGGACCTTCTTCCTGGAAAAGTCGTACTCATGACCTGCCCAAAACTGGACAACGGCGAAGAAGCCGTGGAGCGCCTTGCCGCCATCTTCCGCCATTCGGGAGTCCAAGCCCTCACAACGGTCATGATGGAAGTCCCCTGTTGCGGTGGTCTCTCCCGCATTGTGAAAGAAGCCCTGAAGCGTGCCGAAAACACTCTGGACGCCCAGGAAGTCATCATCCAGCGCACAGGAAAAAGGGGCCGCCCCACCATTGCCCCCCAACCGCCACGGCTCTGCTGATGCTCAGATCAGAACCCGCTCTCCTCCGGTGCCCCGAAGGCCCTTGTCTCCAGAGGGGCCTCCAGGGGCAGAATCCCAGGCCAGAGCCGGTGCATGAGGGTGTCCGCAAGAAAAAGCTTCCGTGCAGCTTCTTCCGCGTCTCCATGCACCACTCGGCCGCCGGACAGCAAAAAGGTTTCCATGTTCCCCCGCTCCAGGGCCGCCTGTATACGTCTTGCAGAAAGAACGGTCCGTTCCATCCGCCTTCTCGCCCTCAGAAGGGGCTGGGGCCAGACTTCCACTCCGGAAACTTCGGCCAGTATCTCTGTCATCAGAATAAATGACGCCCTGAAAAAGGGAGGATCTGAAGAGAATGCAAGCAATCTCTCCAGAACCCCGGCCCCTGGTTTCACCGTATCCACCCCCAGGGTCCAGAGACGGTTGCGACAGAAGGCACGCAGGTTTTCCGGCAATACCGCATCCATCTGTTTCCACAGATCGCTATCCACATGGCGCTCCAGGCTCAACCGCTTCACAAAAGAGACGAGCATTTTCCCATCAAGGGGCAAGACCAGGGTCTTACCCTGCCCCAGATCAAGGATGGCGGAAGGGGTATTTTCCTGAAGCGACGTACATAGCCAGGCCAGCGCCGGAGCATCCCAGCCCCTGCCTTTCCAGAAAGGCAGAAGGGAAAGGCGCAGATCCTCGTCAGGAAAAAGCCATAATTCCTTCAAGATCCCGCCATTTTCCTCTTCTGTCATGGCAAGGGCCAGGTCTTCCACAGTCTCAATTCCAAGCGCATCTTCCGCAAAAACCCGCAAAGCCTTCCCCGGAGGACGGGGACTTTCCAAAAACGCCACAAGCCGGTCCCGCAGCCCGATTCTGCCTTCTTCCTGATACGCACTGTTGTAACCGCATGGGAACACCCAGGCTCCTTTCTTTGCATAAGGACCTGCCTTATGAAAATCATGGACTTTAAAAATACAATTCTTTAATAAGGAGAACGATATGTACGAGCTTCTTCCCCTGCTGGCCATCCTCGCCGTCTGGTACCTTCTTCAGGTATGGATTCTGCCGAAGATGGGCGTATCCACCTGACTGAAGGATGCTTGTCAGGTGACAAGAAGAGGAGAAAACCATCAAAAGAACACAAAAGGACATCCCCCGGAAGCAGGATCCGGACCTGGAGCTGATTCTGGCCATTAACCAAGGGGATACCCGACGTTTTGAAGATCTGGTGCGACGCTATCAGGACCGTCTGTACAACTTCGGCTTACGGATCTGCAAAGACACCCAGGATGCCGAAGACCTGGTACAGGAAACCTTCATTAATATTTTTCGATATCTGCCGGGCTTCCGCCAGGAAAGTCTTTTCAGAAACTGGGTATACCGCATTGCCGTGAGCGTATGTATCAAGATGCGGCGTCGTTCCAAATTCGCCCCTGAAAAGGAGCTTTCCCTGGAAGATGTCCTGCCCAAGGATGCGGCCCTGGCCCCGGAAGAGTTGCCCGAATGGGCAAAACAGCCTGCAGAACGTCTCCTCAACGAAGAACTGGGTGCAAAAATCAAGGCTGCCATCGACACGCTGCCCCCCACCTACAGGCTGGTGGTGGTGCTCCGCGACATGGAAGATTTCTCCACCGAAGAGACCGCTCAGATTCTTGATATTTCCCAGGCCAATGTCAAGGTCCGGCTCCACAGGGCACGTTTTTACATCCGGGAAGCGCTGAAAGGATACTTCACCCATGCCCCAGACCCCTCCTGAAATTCCGTCCCACTGCCTGGCTCTCTTTGATCGCTTTTCAGCCTATGTGGATGGGGAACTCCAAGGAGAAGAACGCCGAGCCCTGGAAGAACACCTCCAGCATTGTCCCAAGTGCCGGGTCTGCCTTGCCACCCTGACCCAGAGCATCCGTATCTGCAACCAGGTGGGCTCCCGGCCCGTACCCCAGTCCCTCTCCCTGAAGCTGGAAAATCTTGCAAAGAGTTTTCAGGTTACAGAGACTTAAAGTTTTTGAACTGAAAGTTGGCCTTCCCATGATCAAGAAAACGCCCTTTGGCAATACCCTTAAAGAGCAGCTCCAGGCCAATGCCCTGGATAAAGCCCATATTTTTCTCCTGGCAAACGGCCATATCCGGGGAACCCTGGTGCACGCCACCCGCATGATCCATGAAATGCGGGGAAACCACGAGCTGGGTATCCTGGAAACCCTGGTTCTGGGCCATGCGTACATCGCCGCATGCCTCATGGCCACTCCCCTCAAGGGGGAAGACCGCATCCAGCTCAAAATTGCATGTTCTGGTCCCATTACAGGACTTTGCGCAGAGGCCAACGCCCTGGGAGAAGTCCGGGGCTACTTGCATAAAAACCCCATCCCTGTAAAAGGGCCTGTGGAGAACCCGGACCTGTCTTCCTTTTTCGGTGCAGGCATTCTCACCCTCACCCGCCATACCCAGACCGCAAGACACCCCTTTACCGGGCAGGTGGCCCTGGCCTATGGCAATATCGCCCAGGACGTGGCCCACTATTATGCCACATCAGAGCAAACGCCCACAGCCCTGACCTTGAGCATACAGTTTGATGCCGCAGGAAACCTCGGGGCCGCAGGAGGCCTTCTGCTACAGGCCATGCCCGGAGCCACCCCCGAAGACATCCGTCGACTGGAAGAACAGGTCCGGTCCATGGAAAGCATTGGAGAAGCCTTTGGCAGAAAAAAAACAGCCGAAGATCTCATCCTCGGTGCCTTTGAAAACTTCAATCCCAAAATCATTGACCAGAGACGGGTGGAATTCTTCTGCCGCTGCACCGAGGATCAGATGATCCGCTATCTGAAAAGCCTGCCCCTGGAAGACAGGCAGGATATCCGGAAAAAAGGACCTTTTCCTCTGGAAATCACCTGCCACAACTGCAACTCCCGCTACAGCTTCTCCAGGGAACGCCTGGCCTCCCTTCTCTGAATTTCTTTCACCTTTCACGCACCGGTCTGCCGAGCAATCAAAAAAGGGTCCAGCTTACGCCAGGACCCTTTCAATGCAGACCACATACCCAAACGCTTAAATTGTCTTTTTTATCTGAAACCTTCCCCAGGCCCCCTGAAAGCCAGCAGCCCGGACATCCTTACAAATATGGGGTTCTTTTTGGGTTAAAAACGGATCTCATAACCCAGCAAAAGATTATAATCATCCTTGGTCCAGTTCCGGCCCTTTTCCTCAAAATTTGCATACAGCCTGCGCAGGTCCAGACGCACCGTGGCATTGCTCAGCACATGAAAACCAATGCCAGCCCGCGCTTCCCAGTAATATTCACCATCCTGCCAGGTCAAGGGCTTGGGAGCACCGGCAAACTGCGCTTCCACGCTCACAGGAATGGGCAGAGGATTCAGCCCTGCGTCCAGCTCATAGCCCATGCCAAAAAGAAAGGCGATCCCAACCGCCGAATTTTCCACAGTGGAGCGCCCATCTTCCGCTTCCAGATAAAACCCCCGGAACCCCACCAGATAACGAATCCCAGGCATGAACTGGTCATTTTTCACCCCCACGAGGCCAGAGAGCATCCTGTAATCATCATCTTTATAAACGCCCTCTCCACCCAGGGTCATAATACCATGATCCGTACCCATGTCCGCCATCAGGGATGCTGCAACCGTGGATTGGTTCACATACAAACCCGCTCCCATCCCCGCATAGGCGGGAATCCAGGCAAACATTACCAAAGCCAACCCCAAAAGCCCAAACCGCTTCATGATACTCCTTTTTCCATGTAAAAAGTGTCATTCACAAAACTGCTGAACCCGGTGTTACAGGACAGCGTTGCGCCCCAACACCCAAACTCCGGATGCAACGGCTCTCTTTTCCTCGGCTCTGCCACACAAAAGAATAGGCAGGGCCGGAGAATCTTCGCAGCCCCCTCCGCATCCCAAAGAAAAACCTTTTCCAAGTCCCAATACTACTTCGGTGCTTCCAGGCGCACCACCAGCACAGGCACGGGGCAACGACGGATCACACCATTGGCCGTACTTCCCAGCAGGAGATCTTCAAACTTGCTGTGACCACGGGTTCCCATGACCACAATATCAAACTCCCCTTCCACGGCTGTGTCAATGATGGTTTTCACAGGATGCCCCACCTTCACCATCACATTGTCACAGGAGGCAAAGCAATCCCCCACCTCATCGTGCAACTCCGCACAGGTTTCCTCTATGCGCTTTAAAACCGCATCCTTTGCACTGGCAAGCCGCTCATCCGTAAGGGAGCGCCAGCGGTCTATGCCAAAATAGAGGTCCATGTCAATGCCCGTGGACAGGGTCATTTCCTCGTAAATATCCGGAATGACGTGGAGACTGGACATTTCAGCGCCATAACGACCCGCAAGGCTCACGGCATAACGCATGGCGTCCCTGGCGGTTTCCGAAAGGTCTGTGGCATACAGTATTTTCTTGATCGAATGGTACATGGCAAGCTCCTCATTGAAGTCAACGAAACCCTTCCCATACCCCAGAGATCTCTGCCTCACGACAAACTTCGGCAAAGACCCACTGCCTTTTTACATTGTAGAAAATCCTGGTCTCAAAAAGCAAGAAAAAGGGTAACCCACCCATGTTCCAGGATCTCCTTCCCGCAAATCCCCGCAATAAAAAAAGGGCTTACGGTGTGATCCGTAAACCCTTATTTTTTGTTGGCGGGAGCGACGGGACTCGAACCCGCGACCTCCGGCGTGACAGGCCGGCGTTCTAACCAACTGAACTACACCCCCTTTTTTGCTGGTGGGCGAAACAGGGATCGAACCTGTGACCCACGGCTTGTAAGGCCGTTGCTCTCCCAGCTGAGCTATTCGCCCTCTTTGCAGCCACCCTTCCGCCGCAAAAGCGAGATCTATCTACCAGCATGTGTTTTCTGCGTCAAGCAAAAAAAAACAACTTTCTATTTTTTCTTTTTTGCCCTGGTTTTAAGCCCACCGGGCAGCAAGGCCTGCTCCAACACCTCGTCCATATGATTTACGGGGACAAGACGGACACGTTTTAATACTGAAGCAGGTATCTCCTTAATATCCTTCTCATTTTCCTTAGGATACAAAACCGTTGCAATCCCTCCCCGGTGGGCGGCCAGCACCTTTTCCCGCAACCCACCAATGGGCAATACCCGGCCCCGGAGGGTAATCTCTCCGGTCATGGCCACGTTTCTGTCCACAGCCCGGGCTGTGAGGGAGGAAACCAGGGCGGTACAGATGGCAATACCCGCACTGGGACCATCTTTAGGAATGGCACCTTCGGGAAAATGAATATGCAGATCCTTTTCCTTGTAAAAGCCCGGATCAATCCCTAAGTCTTCACTCCGGAAACGAACATAGCTCACCGCAGCCCGGGCGGATTCCTTCATCACATCCCCAAGCTTACCCGTAACCGTCACCTCGCCCTTCCCAGGCATCAGAACGGTTTCTATGGTAAGCAGCTCACCACCGGACTGGGTCCAGGCCAGCCCCGTCACAGCCCCCACATGGTGAGCCTCTTCCACCCGGCCAAAACGGTACTGATCCACACCCAGGTATTTCCGAACCCCTTCCACATCAATCACGAAGGGTGGTTTGCCGGATTTACGGACCAAATCCCTCGCCACCTTACGGCAGATGGCTGCAAGCTGCCGCTCCAGACTCCGGACTCCTGCCTCCCGCGTATGAAAGCGAATGATGTGATAAACCGCATTGCGGGTAAAACGAATCTGAGAGGCTTCCAGGCCATGCTGGCCAACCTGCTTGGGTATAAGGTGCTCTGTGGCGATGTGAAACTTTTCAATTTCCGTGTATCCAGGAATACGGATAATCTCCATGCGATCCTGAAGGGGGAGGGGGATGTCATGGAGGGTGTTAGCCGTGGTAATGAAAAGAATTTCGGAAAGATCGTACTCCAGATCCAGGTAATGATCTCCAAAAGCCGCATTCTGCTCCGGATCCAGGACTTCCAGCAGGGCCGCCGAAGGGTCTCCCCGGAAATCCATGCTCATTTTATCCACCTCATCCAGACAGAAAACAGGATTCCGGGTTCCGACCTTTTTAAGGCTCTGAATAATCTTGCCAGGCATGGCACCAATGTAGGTTCTCCTGTGCCCCCGGATTTCCGCTTCATCCCGCACCCCACCCAGGGAAAGGCGAACATACTCCCTGCCTGTGGCCCTGGCCACGCTGCGAGCCAGGGAGGTTTTCCCCACCCCCGGAGGGCCTACCAGACAAAGAATGGGACCCTTGATTTTCTGCACCAGTGTCTGTACGGCCAGATACTCAAGGATGCGCTCTTTGGGTTTTTCAAGCCCATAATGGTCCGCGTTAAGAACATTCTCGGCACTGTCAAGGTCCCTTGAGAGTACGGACAACTCGTTCCAGGGTAAGGCCAGGATCCAGTCCACGTAATTGCGCACCACCGTGGCTTCCGCCGACATGGGAGACATCATCTTCAGTTTACGGATTTCCGCCCGCACCCTGGCTGTGGCTTCTTCCGAAGGCTTTTTCTCTTCCAGACGCCGCTCCAACTCCTCCACCTCCTCAATGGAGTCCTCGGCATCTCCCATCTCCTTGCGTATGGCCCGGATCTGTTCATTGAGATAGTAGTGGCGCTGATTTTTTTCCATCTGTTTTTTAACCCGGCTGCGGATCTTCTGATCCATGGAAAAAATTTCCGTTTCCGTACGGATCAGATTCACAAGCAAAAGCATGCGTTCCGCAAGATCCTCCGTTTCAAGAAGCTGCTGCTTATCGGCGATCTTGAAGGCAAACTGGGCCGCAACCGCATCCGCAAGATGGGATGGATCCTGAATGGCCTCAATGGCATCCAGGGTTTCCGAGGCGATCTTTTTGTTTAAGCTTGCATATTCCCGATAACTTTCCATGACGGCACGAACTAAGGATAAAGCTTCCAGAGGCCTCACACCCGCCTCCGCAAGGGGGGCGACCTCCACCCGATAATATCCTTTCTCGCCCGTATCACACCCCAGCATACGAGCCCGAAAATCGCCTTCCACCAGGGCCTTTACCGTGCCATCGGGAAGCTTCAGCAACTGCAGAACGCGTCCCACGCAGCCAACCTTGGCCAGATCCTTTTCTTCGGGATCATCCACATCCGCTTCCACCTGGGATGTGAGAAAAACACGACGGTCATGGTCCATGGCCGCAGAAAGGGCGTGGATGGATTTTTTCCGGCCCACAAAAAGCGGAGCCACCATATGTGGAAAAAGCACCATATCCCGCAAGGGAAGAAGGGGAAGCATCAATACCGCCATATTATCATCCTTAGGATTGGAGGCACCTCTGGAAAAAATCCTCTCCCACACACGTTTCGGGAAAAAACATCCTGGGCGCATCAAAGGCACAAAAAACAGGAAAGGTCTCAAATCGCTGTCAAAGCGACTCAAAACCCTTCCTCAAATCCAGCATTACGCCTGCTGCTTGGATTGGGCATACAAGAGAATAGGCTCTTCCTTGCTCAGCACCACTTCCTCACTGATCACGCACTCCTTCACATTCGCCAGAGAAGGAATCTCGTACATGATATCCAGCATGATATTTTCAAGAATCGCACGCAAGCCACGCGCACCGGACTTTCTCCGCACCGCTTCCTTGGCGATGGCTTCAAGGGCACCGTCCGTAAAACGCAGGCTGACCCCTTCAAAGGAAAAAAGCTTCTGAAACTGCTTGACCAGGGCGTTTTTAGGCTCCTGAAGTATTTTAACCAGAGCATCTTCCTTCAGTTCTTCAAGGATGGCGATCACGGGCAGGCGGCCGAGAAATTCGGGAATCAAACCGAACTTCACAAGATCTTCCGCCTCCGCCATGTGCAGCAGCTCAGAGGCCGACTTATCGCCTGGCTTGGTAACCTTGGCACCAAAACCCATGGTCTTCTGGCCTATACGGCGCTGCACAATCTTATCCAGCCCTGTGAAGGTCCCGCCACAAATGAACAGGATATTGGACGTATTCACCTTCACAAAATCCTGCTGGGGATGTTTACGTCCCCCCTTGGGTGGCACACTGGCCGTGGTACCCTCTATGATTTTCAGAAGAGCCTGCTGCACGCCTTCACCCGACACATCCCGGGTGATGGAGGGGTTATCCCCCTTGGAAGCAATCTTGTCGATCTCGTCAATGTAAACGATACCCCGCTGGGCGCGCTCCACATCGTATTCCGCATTCTGCAGAAGAGAGAGAATGATGTTTTCCACATCCTCTCCCACATAACCGGCCTCTGTGAGTGTCGTGGCATCGGCAATGGTGAAGGGGACATCCAGAAAACGGGCCAGGGTCTGGGCCAGAAGTGTCTTTCCACTGCCCGTAGGCCCAATGAGAAGGATGTTGCTCTTCTGGATTTCCACCTCGTCATGGGCATCCCGACCCGCAGAGGATTCCAGTCGCCGGTAGTGATTGCGCACCGCCACAGCCAAGGTTTTCTTGGCCGCGTCCTGCTCAATCACATAATCATCCAACCTTCTTTTGATTTCTTTGGGCGTAAGGAGATTTTCAGGGGTTTCCGGAGCCTTATCCCCCTCTTCCTCAATGATCTCGCTGCAGAGCTGGATGCATTCATCACAGATGTAAACCGCAGGACCTGCAATGAGCTTGCGGACATCTTTCTGGCTCTTGCCGCAGAACGAGCAGTACAGCTTGTCTCCGGTATCGCCGTGATCCGTCATTTAGCCCTCCGTTTTTTCGATAATGGCCGCAAGATCACTCCGACTGGCCACCACATGATCGACAATGCCGTACGCCTTGGCTTCCTCGCCGCTCATGAAATGATCCCGATCCGTATCCGCTTCAATGGTTGCCAGATCCCTTTTGGTATGCCGGGCAAGAATATGATTCAGGGTATCTTTGATTCTTAAGATTTCCCTCGCCTGAATCTGGATATCCGACGCCTGGCCCTGGGCACCGCCCAGAGGCTGGTGGATCATGATACGGGAATGGGGCAGGGCATAGCGCTTACCATCAGCGCCCGCAGCCAGGAGCAGAGCTCCCATGCTGGCGGCCTGACCGATACACACGGTCACCACGTCAGGCTTGATGTACTGCATGGTATCGTAAATGGCCATACCAGCCGTTACCACACCTCCGGGAGAGTTGATGTAAAAATTGATTTCCTTTTCAGGATCCTCGGACTCCAGAAACAGCAACTGGGCCACAATGAGATTGGCAATCTCGTCATTCACTGCGGATCCAAGGAAAACAATACGATCCTTGAGAAGCCGCGAATAAATATCGTATGCTCTCTCGCCTCTGCTGCTTTGTTCCACGACCATGGGAATCAGCGGCACGACGAACCTCCCTTTTTCTCCTTGTTGGGCCCGACATCTGTATTTCAAACCATGGAAGGGCCCAAAAAGCCCTTCCATACAGACAACATCAGGCTTCGGGCGTCTGGGCATCCGCCTCTTCCGCCACTTCAGCGGGTACCGGATGCACCTCTTCAATAACACTGTTTTCTAAAATAAGCTGAATCGCCTTCTTTTCAAGCAGGGTGTGTTTGAAAAAGTCCAGCTTCTCCGGGCTTTTCTCATAAAAGCTCCAGACCAGGTCCACAGGCTGGTTAAAGTTTCTGGCCAGCTCCTCAAGACCCGCTTCAATCTCATCCTTATCCAGATCAAGCTTCTCCTGGGCAATGATGGCCCCCAGAATCAGGTGGCGACGAACCTGTTTTTCCGCAAGCTCCCTGTACTCCTGCCCCAGGGATTCCCGGGTCTGTCCAAGCTGTTCGAAGGTAACACCATTGGCAGAAAAAGCCCTTTCGGCTTCATCCAGAATTCCTTCCAGCTCATAGTTTATCATAACATCAGGAACCTCAAAGCTGGTTTTTTCGATCAGAGAAGAAAAAATCTGCTCATTCACTTCCTGCTCAATGCGCTTGTCATAGCCCTGCTTCAGATTTTCACGAATTTTCTCACGAATATCATCAACGGTTTCAAAGGCTCCGAAATGAGCGGCAAAGGTATTATCCAGTTCCGGAAGAACCTCTTCATGGATTTCCTTCAGGGTAACCTCAAAAGAAACGGTTTTTCCGCAAAAAGCCTTGTTCACATAATGCTCATCATAGCTGACATCAAAAGTGCGGGTTTCTCCGGGGTTCATACCCTCAAGCTTTTCATCAAAGGCGGGAGACAGGGTGTTCCGCCCAATACGGTAAGCATGATTTTCCGTTTTCGGCGTACCCGCGAAGGACTCCCCTGCAACCTTTCCTTCATAATCAATAAGAACAAAATCTCCGGACTCTGCGGGTCTTGCCTCTGCAATGGGCTGCTTTTTAGCAAGATTCTTCCGAAGCATCTCAATCTGCCCTTCCACTTCCTCCTCACTGAAGCTGTAGAGGGTTTTACGGATGGGCAGCCCCTTGAAGTCCACAGCTCCGATCTCCGGTTTCAGTTCGATGGTAATACCCACCTTAAGCGGCCCCTTCTCATCAAAGGCTTCCAGGTTCGGCGCATCAATGTCAGGAGTTCCAATGAAGTGAAGATTTTCCTTCTGTACGGCATGCACAAAGGCATCCTGAATCAGCTTCTGGGAAACATCGGCATGGACATCCTTTTTATACATACGCTCCAGAACGGCGCGGGGTGTTTTTCCGGGACGAAAACCCTTGATCTTCACGGTTTTCTTCAGATCCTGGTAGGCAGCATCCACAGCCTTGGCCACCATTTCACCCGGGATCTCGATATGCAGGGCCTTTTTGACCGTGCTCAGATCTTCTACCGTAACTTGCATGACGATCCTTTCTTCATAAAAACCTTAAAAGCCCATGGCGTCTGTAAACAATCTTCAGCAACCATTCCGTGCAAGGGCTGCATACCTGGCAATAAACCCTTCTGCCCGTTCATCCTTATTGCGCGGAACCGTTGCCCGTCTTACCCTCAATGAACCGCCCACTCACATACGGGGCTTCCCATTCCCCGCCCTTTCCGGACATAAGGGAGAAGATCTCGTGCTTGACGGGACCGACTCTTTTCCCGTAAAGTCTTTTGCTGTCTGATCACCAACCCCGCGAGCGGAGCCCGAAGGCAGCAGCGTCCGGCGCAATCTTTTAAATTTAATCACGCCATTCCTATGTGTCAAGCAAAAAGCCATTTGCGCCCACAACCCACTCCGAGAAAGACAAACATCCGAAAAAAATATGTTTTTCTTCTCCTGATTTTCCTTTTCACAGCTCCCCTCCTGAACAGTGCCCTCTGGGCCTTCCCACTGAACAGGAAAGAGGTTCTTGTTGTCCTTGATCCCGGTCATGGCGGCACCAGCACCGGAGCCCGCGGGCTGGGCGGGGCACTTGAAAAAAAGATCACCCTCCATCTGGCCCAGGCCATTGCCAGGGAGCTTCAAAGCCACTGCCGCGTGCTTCTCACGCGGGAAGGGGATTTTGATCCCGGATCAGATCGCCGGGCAGAGCTGGCCAATAATCGTAAAGCCCATCTCTTTATCAGCCTGCATACAGGCGCAGGGTTCGGACAAACACCCGGCCCCCTGCGTATTCTCCACATGCCAGAGCCCCCATCCTCTCCCTCTCCCCAGCCGGAAACCTGGCATCAGGGCTATATTTCCCACCTTGCCCAGGCAAGCCTGCTGGCCCAAAAACTCGCCCAGTCCCTGAAAGAGGCCTCCCTCCCCAGAAAAATCCACCTGCAGACCGCAGAGATATCCATACTCGCCCCCTTGGATATGCCCGCAGTTTTTCTGGAAGTGGGACACATCAATGCCCCCCAGGATGCACTCTGGCTTTCCGATCCTGCAACACACAGACAATTGGCCCAGTCCATCGCCCTCGGCATACGCGCCTATCTGGATACGACTTTTTAAGTACAATTTTTCTGATTCGAGATGGACAGGCTTGCGCAAAGAAAGGAAGCATGTTAGAAGAATTTTTTATCTGTACGGGGTGTAGCGCAGCTTGGTAGCGCGCCTGCTTTGGGAGCAGGATGTCGGAGGTTCGAATCCTCTCGCCCCGACCAAATGCATAAAACGCCCTGCAAACACAGGGCGTTTTTTTATGTATACAGAGATCCCGCATGTATCCAGATTACAAGCAAAGAAAATCAGGAAGCCAGGGGCTCTACGGAAAAGTGCCGATCAAGGCGCATGGTGCTGAAAAGGCTGTAGATATCCTTGGCCACGTTCACAACCTTCAGTTTTCTTCCCTTGCGGTTCAAGGAATTATGCGTGGCGATAATCACACCAATGCCCACGGAGTCGACCATTTCCACACCCGCAAGGTCCAGGTGGATGTCTCCACTGTTTTCCTGAATCAGGTTCTGCAATTCCGTACGAAAATCATTGGCCATGGATGCAACGATATCCACGCCGGGAATGACAAGAATCCGATCCTCTTCCTTTATAATCTGACTCATGGCATGCGCTCCATAATATTTTGGAAAAAAGAGATGCCGGGATTCCGACAAGGGGAAAACAAAAAAATAAATGGCGGGATTCAGACAAAGAGGCTTTGCTGGAAAACATGAAAAAGGTAGCACAAGGTAAAAGGAATCTCAATGTGAATCTATCCTTTTTTTCCGGAAATCCCGGACTTGCTCCCTCCTGTCTTCTCCCCCTCAGCCTCGCGTTCTTCTGCGCCCTTCTCTTTGCCGCCGTCTTTCCTCCTTTAGGTCTGTGGCCCCTTGCCTTTGTGGCCCTTGCTCCCCTCATCCGCCTCACGGCAAGCTCCGGTTCACCGGGAAAAGCCTTCCGCCTGGGCTTTGTCTTCGGTTTTATTTTTTTCTCCCTTGTTCTGCACTGGCTGGCGCCTACGGTGCGCACCTTCGGTGGTCTGCCCTGGCCTGCGGCCCTGGGAGCCCTCGGGCTCCTGGCCTCCTACCTGGCCCTGTATCCCGCCCTTTTCTCCCTGCTCATCCAAAAAATCCATCAGAGGGGGGGCTCTCTTTTTCTTGCCGCTCCCGCCATCTGGACAGGCCTTGAATACATTCGGGCGCAGCTCCTCTCAGGCTTTCCCTGGGCCCTGACCGGTCACGGCCTGGCCCCCATCCCCCTTCTTATCCAAAGTGCGGACACAGGAGGCGTCTATCTCCTCTCCTTTGCCCTCCTTGTTATGAACACAGCACTGGCCTTTCCGGGAAAGGCCTTTAAATATCCCGCAGCCGCTCTGGCCCTCTGGCTCTGCCTTGGCCTTTATGGTCACATCCGCATCACAGAACTGGAATCCAGGCTCAATGAAGCCCCGAGACTGGCTGTCGGCATTCTTCAGGGGTGCATGCCGCCGGATCAGAAATGGGATCCGGACTTTCAGGCCTACACCCTGGAACGCTACCAGGATCTGATCTTAAAAGATCTTACCGCAAACCCTCCTTCCGGAGAAACCCGCCTCTTCCTCTGGCCGGAAACCGCCACTCCCTTTTATCTTTTCAGTGAAGAGGCGCCCACAAAAAAGCTGCTGAACATCATCCGGGATTCCGAAGTTCACCACCTGGTGGGCAGCCCTGCCTATGCCCTGGATTTCCAGAAAAAACTTTCCCTTTTCAATGCCAGTTACCTCATCGATCCTTCGGGCAGGCTGCTTTCCCGCTACGACAAAGCCCATCTCGTTCCCTTTGGCGAATACGTGCCCCTGAAAGATTTCTTCCCCTTTCTTGAAAAAATCATCGTACCCGCAGGCTATTTCACCGCCGGGACGCGACCGCCCGTTCTCCGTCTTCAGAATACGGGCCTTGCTCCCCTCATCTGCTTTGAAAGCGTCTTTCCCTACATATCCCGGAAAGCCGTACTGGCAGGAGCCGAACTCCTTGCCGTTCAGACCAATGATGCCTGGTTCGGCAGAAGTGGAGGCCCGCGTCAGCATCTGGACTTCAGCATCTTCAGGGCCGTGGAGTTCCGCAGAAGCGTGGTGCGCAGCGCAAATACGGGTATCAGCGCCCTGATCCTGCCCACGGGTATCCTGGCCAAGGAAAGCCCCATGGACGTCCCCTATGTTCTTCACGGGAAAGCCCCCCTTCTCAGCGGACAGACAATCTATGCCCGAATGGGGGATTTTTTTGCCCGAACCTGCCTCTTTGTGCTAGTATTCTATGTTGCTTATGCATATCTGCCCTTTTTTTCGACGAAAAAAGGCTTCATCCAAAACCATGCAGGAGAATGATCATGTCCGCAGAACTGAAGCAGCGCACCAAGGAACACCGCGCCCAACTCCTTCAGTTAAAGGGGTGTCTTTGACCTCGATCACCTCAACTACCGTTTGAGTGAGATCGAATCCATCATCGGCAACAAGGATTTCTGGAACAATCCCGATGCCGCCAAACCCATCCTCCAGGAACGCAGCCTGCTTTCCGGAAAACTCGACGCTTACCAGAAAATCGAAACCGCCGTAAATGATGCGGAAATGCTTCTGGAAATGGCCATGGAAGAAGAGGATACGGAAACCATCCGCGATGTGGCCCTCCAGATGGATGCCGTGGAAGATGCTCTTGATGATTTTTCCCTTAAGCTCATGCTGGATGGGGAGGATGACATGGCCACAGCCATTGTCTCCATCAACGCCGGTGCGGGCGGCACCGAGGCCCAGGACTGGGCGGAAATGCTTTTCCGCATGTACAGCCGCTGGGTGGAGCGCAAGGGATTTACCATGCAGATGGTGGATTATCAGCCCGGAGACGAGGCGGGCATCAAGGGGGTCACCTTCACCGTGAGCGGGGAGTATGCCTTCGGCTACCTGAAAACCGAATCCGGTGTCCACCGCCTGGTGCGGATTTCCCCCTTCAACGCCAACGGCAAGCGCCAGACCTCCTTTGCCTCGGTTTTTGTTTATCCGGAACTGAACCAGGACATTGAGATCGAAATTGATGAAAAGGATCTGCGCATTGACGTGTTCCGGGCCTCGGGCGCAGGCGGTCAGCATGTGAACAAGACCAGTTCCGCCATCCGCATCACCCACCAGCCCACGGGTATTGTGGTTTCCTGCCAGCAGGAAAAATCCCAGCACAGAAACCGTGAAATCGCCTTTAAGATGCTCCAGTCCCGGCTGTATCAGATGGAAAAACAGAAGCAGGAGGAAAAACTCCAGGACATGCACGACAGCAAGGGCGAAATCGCCTGGGGCTCCCAGATCCGCTCCTATGTGCTCCATCCCTACCAGATGATCAAGGACCACAGGACAAACCACGAAACGGGCAACAGCCAGTCCGTGCTTGACGGCAACCTCGACGGCTTCATCAAGGCGGAGCTTCTGAGAAAAAGCCAGACAAAGGGCAGGGCATGAACCCGAAGATCCTTGAAATCTTTGACCGTCACTACCCCAAAGGGCATCCGGCAAGGGAGATCCTGCTCCAGCACTCGCGCATGGTGGCAAAAAAAGCCCTGGAAGCGGCCCTTCATGTGGCAGCAGAAGGCCCGGATCTGGACTTCATTGCCGAGGCGGCCCTTCTCCATGATATCGGCATCGGAAAAACCCATGCGCCGGACATCGGTTGCCATGGGAAAGAGGCTTACATCTGCCACGGCTATCTCGGCCGGGAAATCCTTGAGGCAGAAGGGCTTTTCAGACATGCCCTGGTCTGTGAGCGCCATACGGGGACAGGCCTTGGAGAAGGGGAGATCCTCAAGGCAGGTCTCCCCCTGCCCGTAAGGGATATGCGGCCCCAGAGCCTTGAGGAGGAAATCCTCTGCTATGCGGACAAGTTCTTTTCCAAAAATCCGGGAGATGCGGGAAGGGAAAAACCCCTTTTTCAAATCAGAAAACAGCTGAAAGGCTTCGGAGAGGATCAGCTGGCCCGCTTTGATGCCTGGCACAGCCGCTTCGGCGGATCTTCCGGACTCATCTCCCGGCCTTCGGCATGGCAGGAGTTCTCCCTCATTGAAAAGCTCCGGTCCCGGAAAAAGGATGCCCGGATTCTGGTGGGGTCCGGGGATGACGCAGCCCTGCTCAGCGCCCTGACCCGGCCCGTGATTTCTACGGATACCCAGAGGGAGGGCATTCATTTCTTAAGGGGCTGGATGTCCCATGAAGCCCTGGGCTACAAGGCCGTCATGGCAGCAGCCAGTGACCTTGCCGCTTCCTTTGCCCGGCCCGTGGCCCTTTTTGTCAATCTCGGGCTGCCTGCGGAAGAAAGGGAAAAAGATATTCTCGCCCTGCAAAAAGGCATGGAAAGGGCCCTGGAGGAAACGGGGGGCAGCATTGGGGGAGGCAACATCTGTAAGGCAGAAGTCTTGTGTCTCGATCTTTTTTTCGTGGGAGAAGGAGAAGGCTTCTTTCCAAGGCGATCTTTGGCGCAGGCAGGAGAAGGTCTTTACGTGACAGGCTTTCTCGGAGACGCGGCTGCGGGCTGCCATGCCCTGTTCAGGGGAAGGGAAAAGGAGCATCCCCTGCTTGCGGAAAAATTCCGCTGCCCGAAGGCGCGGTTTGATGCCGCTGCCCTGCTTTTTAAGGCCGGAGTTTGTTGTGTCATGGACATCAGCGACGGGCTTGCGGGTGATGCGGCCCACATGGCAAAAGCCTCTGCCCTGACCTTCGCGTTTGAGCCGGACAGCCTTCCCCTTTCTCCGGAGCTTCTGGCCTATTGCAGCCAGTATGGAGAAGATCCTCTGCGTTTTGCCCTCACGGGCGGAGAAGACTATGAACTTCTTTTCAGCGCCAACCAGGATCTTGCTGAAAAACTGAAGCCCCTGCTGCCGGGCATACGCCGCATCGGCCGCTGTCAGGAACCCTCCACAGGTCGGGTCACAGGCCTTCCCTCCTGGGCCGTGTCGGGTTTTTCCCACGAAGGCCCCCCCTCTCCCGGCTGATCATTCTCACGCCCCCCCTCACCCTTCCCCCCTTTTTAAGCCTTCGGCTCAGAGGGGGTTAAAAAAAAGAAAAATACCAAGAAGGGTGATACACACAGCCCCTGCAAGGGGCGGCAGCTGATGCCAAAAGGGTGGTCTTCGTTTTTCAGATCTTCCATGCCCCATGGCTTTACGCGCAAAAAGGGCCAGGAGAGCAAAAAGGCTTGTGGTGAAAGAAAGGCCTGCGGCCAGAAAAACCATGGCCAGCACCCCGGCCAGGAGGATATCCAGGGAAAGGGAAAAAAACAGGATCAGCGCCGCACCGGGGCAGGGAACCATGCCCACGGCAAGGCTTAAGGAAAAAAGGCTACGGGTGTCCGCATGGGAAGAGGCCAGGCATCCAGAGGCTCCCTGCTCCTCGCCATCAAACAGGGCCTTTATCCCCCGCCAGACAAGAAAAAACCCCACAAGGGCAATCATTGCCGCACTGAACTGCTGCAAAGAGCGTCCTGCCCCGTCCACGGATGCCATTCCACCGGACTTCATGATAAAGTAAAAAAATAAAACCAGTACAAGGGCCGAGAATACATGGAAAAATCCCATGAGCCCGCCCATGAGAAAAGCCTGTGCAACACGGCCCTTACGGCTCAGGAAATAGGTACTCACAAACACCTTGCCGTGACCAGGGCCAAAGGCATGCACAACGCCATAGAGAAAGGCAAGCCCCATGTAAGACCAAAAGGCCGATCCCCATGGATTTTCCCGGATCTCACGGGCATAACCTCCCGCCTTCTGGCGTATCTGAGCCTGCCACAAAAGAAGCCTGCCCATCACCTGCCCCCCCGTATCCCTCACCCAGGCGGGCAACAGATGGGATACGCCGGAAGAGACGGGTTCCTCTTTTTGTGCGGGCCCAGGCCGGAATGGACTGGCCGAATGGACAGACTGAAGAGTCAGGCTAAACATCACAAGTAAAAAAACAAGAGAAAAAACAGTTCTTTTCATGGTCGCATCACATGGATTTCAAGGGCTACGGGATTCATGAAACCAAAATAGTAGGCAAGCTCGGGCATCTCCCTCGGCCGGGACTCCACCCGCCACAGCTCCGTTTTTCCCTTCACTCCCAGTTTTTCCGGTGGGAAAAAGAGATGACAGTAAAAATCCTCATCATACACAGCAATGAGAAAGCTCTCTTTTTCTGAACCCACGAGAAGTTTCATGGGGACATAAAAAGAGTAGATGGCATGCCCTTCCCTGATCTCCACGGCAAAGCCCTCGATACCCGTGATCGGAAGCGTCTTCCCGTTTTTCAGAATCCGGGTAAAAAACCCATGGTTTTCAAGGTTTCTGAAGGTTTCCTCATACACCACCTTCAACTCCGCCTCACAGAACTGTCCGTCTTTATTAAGATCAAAGTCTTCGATCACCCAGGCGCTGAAGTACTCATCAAAAACCCAGTGCTGCCAGACTCCTTCCACGCCCTCTTCGCCAAGAACAATGTCCACCCCAGCCTGTACAAAAACATGGGGATGGGCAAAGAGCGGCCCGGAACCCCACAGCATGATCCCTAAAAAAAATATCAGACCCAGGCCAGACAGACCCCGCTCCTTCTGTTTTTTTTTCCCCATGAAAACGCCTTTTCACGCCTCAAGATATTCTCCGCAAAACCGCCCTGAAAAAACAGATCCGAATTTAACATTCATCCACAATCCCGGAAAGTTTTTTGCTGGAAAAAAAGAACGGACAAGGCTAACCTTAAAAAATAAAGCTTTTCCTCCATCCGTGAAAGGAAGGCCCCATGAAAACCGCCTCTGTCTTTTCCTTGATGCTGCTCAGCTTTTTTCTTTTCAGCTTTGGATGCAACACCAAAGGCTCCTATGAAGCCACCCATGGCATACAGCGCATGGATTGTTATCAGCTGCATGAATCCGAGCAGGCGCGCTGTCTGGAAAGGGTGGAGAAAATGCCCTCCTATGAGGCCTACACCAAAGAGCGCGAAGCCATGATCCACAAAAAAAATGCCCCCCAATAAGCACCAGCGTCTTTTCCCTGCCTCCCCTCATGGACTTCCATGCTTCTCCTGCATCAAAAAAACACGCATATCCTTCCGGCCGAGTCCTCCGAATTCCAAACCCGCCCCTGGCTATGCATGAAAGGGCCCCCTCTCATCTCAAAAAACTTTTGAAAAATGCAGACATAAACCCAAAGAACAGAATCGCAGAAGCTCCCCTTCCCTGACTGTGTAAAAAATCGTATCCCTTGGCAGAGGCTTCCGAGCTCTTGCCATCCAAACAAAAAAGCCCGCCGCAAAAGCAGCAGGCCCTTTCTCCTCTTTTCATCCAGATCTTACAGGTTATAAAAGTCCCCGCTCACCCAGGTTCCCGTAGCGGTGATAATTGTGACAGATGCTCTGCTCTTTCAGGTATTGCAGAAGCTCCATGCGGCCTTCCATGAAAACCGGAGTTCGCGCCACATAGAATCCCGTTTCCGCAGCCTTTTCCAGCAGGGCAGCGGGCACCCGGTCTTCCGCAGCATAGCGGATACGGTCCACCCGTCCCATGCGGGCCATGAGAACCTTATCCGTCTCAAGACTGACACACCCCTCTCCCAGAAGACTCTTCCCCCAATGGCCTGACAGAAAATCCCGAACCCGGTTCCGGCAGGAAGGATCCATGCTGAGTTCAAAGGATGCACCCGTAATCCGACAGGCGGCAATGCGGGCCAGCACCTCAAAGAGACTGTCCCTGTCATGGATGCGGATCAGCACCCGGCCCACGGGCCTGTAGCGCACAAGGTTGTCCTGTCCCCTCAGACGGAAATAATCTTTTTCCTTTGAAAATTCCTCCTGCCACCAGAAGAGATAGCTTTCCACGGCACGGGCAAAACGGAGAATATCCTCCTGATCCTCCCCGAAAAGGCCCCATTTCGCCCTGGACTCCAGATCCTGGGCCAGACGGAGGACAGCATGATCCGAAGCCAGAGGCCCGGCAGCAGGCCAGCCCTTTTCCTCAAAGTTCATAAACTGGCTCACATAGTTCGGCCCCCCCGCCTTGATACCACAGCCTAAGGCCGATTTTCCCATGCCGCCAAAGGGCTGACGCAAAACGATGGCGCCGGTGCTGCCCCGGTTGATATAGAGATTGCCCGCCTTCAGGGTCTCCTTCCAGCATTCCTGTTCCCGCACATCCAGGCTTTCCAGGGCAGAGGTAAGGCCATAGCCCGTGGCGTTCACCATGGAAATGGCATGCTCCAGATTCTCCGCCCGCATGACAGAGAGAACGGGCCCGAAAAATTCCGTCATGTGGGAATAGCTTCCCTCCCGCGTGCCGTATTTGATGCCCGGTGTCCAGAGATAGGGGTTGTCGCCCACCTGCCTTGGCTGAAGGGCCCATTCCTCCCCAGGCTCCAGGGTGGTCAGGGCACGGAGAAGATCTCCGGAAGGGGGCCGCACCAGAGGCCCCATTTTGGAACGAAAATCCCAGGGACTGCCCACATGCCAGCTTCTGGCCGCATCCACGAGCTGCTGGCGGAATTTTTCATCCTCGTACACATCCTTTTCGAGAATGAGCAGGGAGGTGGCGGAACACTTCTGCCCCGTATTGCTGAAGGCAGAATGGATGACATTGGCGATGGCCGCATCCCGATCGCTCATGGAAGAAACGATGGTGGCGTTCTTCCCGCCCGTTTCCGCACAAAGGAAGAGACCCGGCCTGTCCTTTAAAATCCGCAGTCCCGTTTCCGTGCCCCCCGTCAGGATCACAAAGTCCACATCCGGATGGGTGACAAGACCTGCGCCCACCTTTGATCCGGAACCGGGAAGAAACTGGAGGGTATTGCGGGAAATCCCCGCCTTCCAGAAGGCCTGACAGAGTATCCATGCGGAAAGCACGGCATCGCTGGCGGGTTTGAAAATCACCGTGTTGCCTGCGGCAAGGGAAGCCACAAGTCCGCCACAGGGAATGGCCACGGGAAAGTTCCAGGGAGAAACCACAACGCCGACTCCCTTACCCTGCACCGCGACACCAGGCAGACGGGTGAAGGCTTCCGCAGACAAAGGATAGTATTCGGCAAAATCGATGGCTTCACTGATCTCAGGATCGGCCTCGGAAAAAAGTTTTCCCGTGTTGGCGGCACAAGCCCCCATGAGATCTCCCCTTAAGGCCCGGAGTTCGGCGGCCACACGGGAGAGTTTTTCATGACGCTCCCCAAAGGAAAGGCTGCGCCAGCCGTCGGGATCCGCCTTCGCAATCCGCACGGCTTTTTCCACATCCTCCTTTGTGCCCAGGGCAAAAAGGGCGGCCACACGCCGACGGTCTCCCTGAGCGCTGGAAGGATCTTCCTGCTTTTCAAGGCTTCTGCCTTCAAGAATTTCCTCACCGCCAATGACAAGGGGAATGCGCAGCGCCTCTTTTCCTTCCCGCACCTCCCATTTTTCCCGAACGGCCTCTGCCCATCTGCGGTTGGCTTCCAGGGAAAAATCCGTATCCGCCTCGTTGACAAAGCGCTTCTCGTGGAAAGTCCCCTTCGGAAGACCTGCATCCTCGGTGCTGCGGTTCTGGCTGCGGTGGGTGAGAACCGCAAGCGCTTCCTTTTCCCTGCAGGAGGCGAGATACTGGCCTTCAAGAAACTTCCATTCCGCTGAAGCTGTGGAAAGCCTGCAGGCATAGCGCAGGAAGTTTTCCGGCCCCGTATTTTCATCCAGCCTGCGGATCAGGTAGGCAATGGCATTGATGAACTGCTCTTTTCCCGCCACAGGCGCGTAGTACAGCACCCCGGCCGTCATCTCCTGAATGGCCCGGCGCACATGGTCGGCCATACCTTCAAGCATCTCAAAGCCGATGCGTTCCGTCACGCCGTTGGCGCTGGCCCGCTCCCAGGCATAGGCCAGCTCAAAAAGATTGTGGGAGGCAATGCCCAGATGCACGGCCCGGATGTTTTCAGGCCTCATGCCGTAGTCCACCATACGCTTGTAGTTGGCATCCACGGAAAGCTTGTTGTCATAGGGCGCAAGGGGCCAGTTGTGGAGGGCGGCATCCACCTGTTCCATCTCCATGTTGGCCCCTTTGACAATGCGGATTCTGATGGGGGCCCCGCCTGCTTCCACCCGCTTTTTCGCCCAGTCCGTGAGCTGGTTCTGCATGGGCCAGGCATCGGGAAGATAGGCCTGAAGCACAATGCCCGCCTCCAGATGGAAAAAGGCCTCCTGCTCCAGGGTGCGGCAGAAAGCCGCCGCCGTGATGGAAAGATCCCGGTATTCCTCCATGTCAAGGTTCACGAACTTGGTCGTGCGCCGCCCGTCCGGATGGCGGTAGAAATGGCTGGCTGCGGTGCGGTAAAGAAGGGAAAGTCTTTCCACCAGAACGGCCACGGTCTCTTCAAAGGCCAGGGAATTGATCTGGGAATAGATGGTGGAAATCTTGACGGAAATGTACTCGATGTCCGGGTCTTTTAAGTCTTCCACATAGGTCTTGAGCCGCTCCTGACATTCGGCCTCGCCCAGAACAGCCTCGCCCAGGTGGTTGATGTTCATGCGAACCCCTTCCGCCCTGCGCCGCGCCAGATGGCTGCGGAAGGCCCCGGCTTCTCCGGGCACAATGGCCCGCCCGCTCTGTTTGCGGATGGCGTCCACCAGCTTCGGCACGGACACGCCCGGCACATGGCGGCCCGCCAGGGTGAAGAGCAGGGCCAGCATCTTTTCCGGAAGGCTGAAGAAACGGGGAATGCCGTCCGTATCGAGAATGCGCGCCACCTGATCCGCCACCCGGGCGCAGTCCGAAGACCGGAAACTCCGGTCAATGAGCTTGGTCAGAATGACCTTATCTTCCGGACGGTTCAGAAGGGCTGCCATCTGGTTCTGGATGCGGCGTTCTTCCTGGGTCAGAAGTGAATTGGCGTGGTTTTGCCACCGGGCGGCCAGGGCTGCGGCCCGGTGGATGACCGGGTCCTGGTTTATCTGCTGCATGATCTTCTCCTTTGATATCTGTAAACCCGATGGAAGTCTCCCTGCCCTGAGACTGCATATCCGCCGCATCCGCACTTTCAATATACCCGTCATACCGGGCCAGATGGGCCTGCATGGCCTGATCCGCAAGGGAAGCGTCCCCCGCAGCCACGGCTTCCACCACAAGGCAGAGGTCTTTGTAATTGCCCTCAAGGGTTTCCTTGTCCCTTGGGACATACCGATCAAAATAGGGATGAATATTCGCATGGATGGTGGCCTGGATGGTTCGGTACACCGCATTGCCCGCCATCTCACCGAGGGCCAGATGCACCCGGTTATCTGCGCTGATCACAGCCTCCCAGTCAAAGGGATCTTCCAGAGCCTGGGCCATATC
Source organism: Desulfobotulus sp. (assembly GCF_034006065.1). Classification (NCBI taxonomy): domain Bacteria; kingdom Pseudomonadati; phylum Thermodesulfobacteriota; class Desulfobacteria; order Desulfobacterales; family Desulfobacteraceae; genus Desulfobotulus; species Desulfobotulus sp. The sequence goes on from NZ_JAVETM010000003.1 coordinate 143,356, forward strand.
CCGCAGAAATTCGCGCAAAAGGGCAATGTCTTCTTCCCGCGCCTTTCTTGCCGCCAGTGCTGCGATCCCGCCTTCCAGGTCTTTTCTGAACTCCGCCAGATCCGATGCAGATACCCGGTGCCTGCGCAGAAGAAGGCCCAACCCCTCGGTCACTGGCCCAGTGGCCACTTCCCGGACAAAGGCCCCGCCGCCCACGCCGAGGCGGATTTCAATGAGTCCTTTTTGCTCCAGAACTCGCAGGGCCTCACGCAGGGTTCCCCGGCTGACCTGAAAGGTTTCCTTGAGCTCCCGCTCCGGCGGCAGCTTGTCTCCCTGGCCCATGCGCCCTTCCAGAATGGCGTCCTGAATCTGATCAACAACATCCTGAAACATTCTGTTCTGTTTGGCTTTTTCAAACATATACACCGTACCCGAACCCCTTTTGCCCTCCTTTACCACGGAAGAGCTATAATGGTTAGACCTTTTATACAAATCCTGACCCCTTTTCGTCAATCCCGGATTTCCCGTCACCTCAAAAACCATGGATCCTTTACCAAGCCCCCACCCATCAGACAAAAAACCTTTTGCAGAACAAACAAATGTATACAAAGAACTTTGACAGATCTTCGCCCATCATGTTAGAGGTTTTTTTCAGTTGTGTTCCGAATGACCGTCCTACACTCTTGAAGGATTTTTTATACCCAACCAAACAAAAAGAAAAATCAACATAACCCAATGAAAAAATTAATTATTCCAGCCTCACTCCTTCTGGGAAGCCTTTTTTTTATCCACTCCGGCCTCCAGTCCCTCGCCGGTCCCAGCCTTTCCCCTGGCCATGACGAAGCCACCCTGGCCTGCCTGGGAGAAGAAAAGGAAACAAACACCACAGATCCCGAATTCACGGAAAGCCTCTCTCCCTCTCCTACAACCCCCGAAGAAGAAATCCATATCGGAACCGTTCGTTCCGGTGACACAGCAAGCCGCATCCTGAGCCCCTGGCTGACATCCGCTCAGATTCATGATCTGGCCACAGCCTCCAAGCCCCTTTTTGACCTCAGAAGACTGCGCGTGGGACGGGAATACCGCATCATCACCACAGACGGGACCTTTTCCCGCTTCGAATATGCCGTGGACGCCACCCGGTTTCTTGGGGTGGATCTGGATGAGGAGGGCTTCCATGCCAACATGAATGCCATGGACTTTGACATTGAAGTGGCAACCATCCAGGGCAGCATTACCACAAGCCTTTCCGAAGCCATGAAAACGCCCGAAGATATGGTGCTTGCCGTGAGGCTCGGCAATCTCTTCGGCTGGGAAATCGACTTTCTGAAGGATCTGCGCCAGGGGGATACCTTTGCCGTTGTGGTGGAAAAACGTTTTCATAATGAGACCTTCCAGGGCTACGGAAATATTCTTGCCGCAGAATTTGTGGTGCAGGGAAAACGTTTTGATGCTTACCGCTTTGAACACGCAGATGGGGCAGATTTTTACAGCTCATCGGGCGAAAATCTCAACCGGATGTTCCTCAAAAGCCCCGTGGCTTTCACACGTATTTCCTCCGGATTCTCCCTCCGCCGCTACCACCCTGTTCTGAAGGAATACAGACCCCACTATGGTGTGGACTATGCCGCTCCCGTGGGCACGCCCATCTATGCCGCAGGTGATGGCGTCCTCCTCCAGGTGACCCAGAATCCCAGCTCCGGGCGTTATGTCCGCATCCGGCACGGAAACGGATATGAAACCGCCTACCTCCACATGTCCGGCTTTGCAAGGGGAATGCGGGCGGGCAAAAAAGTAAAACAGGGAGAACTCATCGGTTATGTGGGCCAGTCCGGATTCGCCACAGGACCCCATGTCTGCTTCCGCATGACCAAGGATGGCACCCCCGTGGACCCAACCGGCATTGAAGCCCCCAGGGCCAACCCTCTGCCCGAAGAGCGCAGAGAAGAATTTGCCTCCCTTGTGGCCAGCCTGAAACCCCAGCTGGATATCCACTATGCCCGCAAAATCGATCCTGAAAAACCCGACAGCCCTGGATCGAAAAAGAGCGCGCTCTAAAAAGGTACAGGGGATGGAAGGATGCAATCCCGCGTTGTCGCTTCAGATCCAAAGGACGTTTGTCGCCCTCTCAGGGGAAAGGAGAACGGATTCATGGGTTCAGAAGATGAAAAAAACAAGCAGCAGCGGGAAAACGCCAGACTCCAGAGAGAAGTGCGGAGCCAGAGAAAATTTACCCTGGCCGAGGCCATCGGCCGGGAAGGGGGAAATTTCATGAAAGGCCACAACCCCATTCCCGCTCTGGATCAGATTATCGCAAAACTCCAGGTCTTCCTCGAAAACCATCTCCAGGATTCCTCCCGCATCCTCCTCTCCGTACTTCAGAAAACTCTAAAGGAAAACGATCTTCAAATCGCTCAACACATGGAAAGTCCCTTTGAATACCTTCACATGTTCATCGGATCTCATATAGAGACTCCGGCCCTTCTCCACGAACTTACAAGGCAGGTGGATCTGAAATGGGGACAGATTCACAATGAAAAACCCTTTTTTCAGAAACCCGGAGAACCGCCCCATCCGGAGGATCCCTATTCCCATGAATCCGTTGAACAAAAACTCCGGGAGCTTCTTGAAAAAATTGAAAGCGTCCGGGAAACAAAAAAAGAATAGGCCCCCGGTCCGCTACCTTATGAAGCTCTGATCAAGGTATCCGTATCCTGGTTCATCCCGCGCACACATCCCGGCCCCCGAATCTCGCTTCTCCCGCCAATTCTGGGAATCACCTGAATACGGGTTCCCATGCGCTCCCGGATCATGGGCACATGGGAAATGATGCCGATGAGCTTGCCATCCCGGTGCAGGCCTGCAAGGGTTTCGAGAGCCGTGTCCAGGGCTTCGGCATCGAGGGTGCCGAAACCCTCGTCCAGAAACAGAGAATCCACCCGCACCCGGCTACCCGCCATGCGGGAAAGGCCCAGAGCCAGGGCCAGACTCACGATGAAGCGCTCCCCGCCGGAAAGGTTGCGGGTGGAGCGGATTTCCCCGGCCTGATAGCTGTCCACCACGTTCAGCTCCAGGGGCATACGGCTGTCCCGGATCAGAAGGTAGCGATCCGTCATTTTGGAAAGCTCCTGGTTGGCGTACTGCACCATGACCTCAAAGGTCAGCCCCTGGGCAAAATTGCGGTATTTTTTCCCATCCGAAGACCCGATCAGGCTATGCAGATGGCTCCACTGGCCACAGATGGCCTCCTGGGCTTCCGCCGCCGCCTTTTCTGCGGCAAATTTCTCCTTCAGGCTGTCATTGTCAGAAAGCTTCTGACGGATGGCCCCCATCTCCTGCTGCACCCTTGCCCTTTCCTCCTCCAGACGGCCAAGCCCCTCAAGAAGAACCTCCTCCGGCTCCCCTGTGAGGGCTTTTTCCCGCTCCCTTTCCAAAAAAAGCCTTTTTTCCGCCTCCCTTGCCAGAAGCTCCGCCTCCTCCCGTTTCAGACCCTCCGCCCGGATGCGAAGGGCATTCCGCTCCTCTTCCCCAAGGGCTGCCCTGCGGTAGCTTTCTTCATCGCAAAAACCAAGGAGAAGGTATTTTGCGATGAACTCCCTTTCTGCCCCAGAGAGAGGCTCCTGCCGAAGGGTTCGGGCAGAACGAAGGCCTTCCATCTGCTGCATGAGCCTGTTCCTCTGCTCTTTTGCCTGCTCCACCCTGCTGCGAAGCCCTTCCACGGCCTTTTCCGCTTCCTGCTGGGCGGCCGCCATCCGGGCTTCTTCCCTGTCCGGATTTTTTCCCTCAAAAAGCTGTCTGCGCCTGCTGGCCAGAGCCTCCCTTTCCTCCAGAAGACGGGAAAGGGCCTCCTTTTTTTCACCAATCCCCTTGCCAAGCCTTGCCATCTCTCCTTCAAGATGGCTTAAACGGATCTTCAGGGTATGGATGTGGCTGCCAAGGCCCTCCTTTTTCTGGCTTGCTTCACACCAGGCCTTTTTCCGCGCAACAAGCTCCCTTTCAAAGGTTTCCAGACGGGAGACGGCCACCTTTCCCATTCCATAGCCTTCAAGGGCCTCTTCCAGTCCCCTCAGAGCCGCAGCATGGCGGGTTTCAAGCAGGGCCTGTTCCTCTTGCAGGCGGGTGCGCGTCAAAAGGGCCTTCTCCTCCCGGTGAAGGGCATCCTTAAGGGTATTTTCTCCGTCACGGGTAAGGGCCTTTTTTTTCTCAAGATCCTCGGAAAGCCTGCGGATTTCCTTTTCCAGGGCCTCACCCGTCTCCACCCGTTTTCCGGCATCCAGAAAAAGCGCCTCCTTCTCTGCACAGAAACCGGGCAGGGCCTTTTCCAGGGCATCAAGTTTTAGAGCATCAAAGGAAAGCTCCCAGCCCAAAGTCTCCTGAATGCTGCGAATGGCCTCTTCCCCGCCCTTTTTCCGGGCCAGGGCCTCCCTGCTCAAAATGTCCAGCTGCTCCAGATCCTTGCGCAGTTCCGCCTCCTGCACCCCAAGGCGGGAAAGTCTTCCCTCCGCTGCCTTGAGATGCCGTCTCACCTCCTTCAGGGCTTCGGCTGTGGCATCGGGTTTGGGAATATTGCCCTGGGCAAAGGGATGATCCGTTGCCCCGCACAGGGGACAGGCTTCACCATCCTTCAGCTGGCCCCTCGCCTCCTCAAAATCCCTAATTCTTCGCAGAAGGCCAAGCTGAATGTCGAGAAGCTCCGCCTCCCGTTCAAGGCCTGCCTTCTTCGCCTTCTCCCCATCAAGAAGCCCGGCAAGCTTTTCCTTCTCCGCCCCAAGATCAGATTTTCGTTTTTCCATGGCAAGGAGATTTTCGGCTTCAGACCGGAGGCCTGCAAGGTGTTTTTCAAGGCCCTGGAGAAGCCCCCTTTCCTCCTTTAAGCGCCAGAAATCCTTCTGCCAGTCCGAAAGCTCCCTTTCCAGAAGATGAATGCGGTAGAAAGCCCTTTTTTCCCCAAGGCTCCCTTCCAGGGCTTTTTCCTGAGCCAGGGCCTTTTCAAGGAAACGCCTGCTGTCTTTAAGCTTCTTTTCCGCCTGCCCCACTTCCTCCTCAGCCCGGATTCCGGCCTGAACAAGATTTTCCCTTTCACCATGAAGACGCCGCACATCCTCCATCCGGGCGGAAAGCCCGGTCAGCTCCGTCACCAGAGCGGCATCCGCCGCCTGCCGGGTCAGGAAGGCTCCCAGATCCAAAAGCTCCCCTTCGGCCTCAGAAAGGAGCCTTTCATCCTTTTTATGGTCGGCCTGCACCTGCCTCAAAGCGCTTTCCTCTGCATCAAGGACCTCTGAAGCCGAACGGATGGGGGCCTCTTTTTCCTGAAGCCTCAGATCAAGGGCCCGTACTTCCCGCAGAAGATGCTGCTGCTCCCGGCTCTCTTCCTTCTTTTTTTCCAGAAAAAAAAGCCCTGCATCCAGAGCCTGAACCGCTTCCCCCAAGGCCCTTTCATGGCCGGGCAATTTTTCCTGACACTGGGCCAGAATCTCCGCATCCCTCTGATCCTCCCTTCTCAGGGAGAGAAGACCCGCGTAGTCCGCCCCAAGCTCCAGGGCCCGCTGCGCCCTTTCAAGCCTTTCCGCCTCAGGCAGAAAAGCCTGCTGCCGCTGAAGCAGGGCCTCCTTTTCCGTCCCCATACGAAGAAGCTCAACCTCAAGCCCCGCAATTTTCCGCCGCCAGGCAAGAAAAGCGGACGTTTCCTCCCAGGCTCCCTTCAGCAAAGCCTCCCTCAGGCTTTTTTCCCCAAGAAGGGTCTTTTCCGCAAGCAAAGCTTCCTCACTGAGAAGCTGTATGTGCTTAAGCCCTGAGGCAAGGCTTTCCAGCTTCTTTTTTTCTTCAGAAAAACGGCCATGCACGCCCAGGGAGATGGCACTGTAGATGGCCGTTCCCGTAATCTGTTCCAGAATGGGAGCCCTTTCATCGGGCTTTGCCTCCAGAAAGGCGGCAAAACCGCCCTGGGCAAGGAGCATGGAGCGGGTGAAACGGTCAAAATCCATGCCCGTGACCTCCTCCACCCGGCGCGCCACATCCTTTTTACGGTTTTCAATACCCGCCGGAGCGTGGACATCCACAATCTCATGCACAGGATCCTGAAGCGCCCCATCGGGTTTTTTATGGGCCCGACGCTGGCTGAAATGGCAGCGGAAGCATCCGGCTTCGGTTTCAAAGGTCACTTCCGCAGCACAGTCTCCGGTCTTGCGGCTCATGATCTCATTGCCCGCCTTGTTCACCCGCTCAAGGCGGGGAGTGCGGCCATAAAGGGCAAGACAGATGGCATCCAGGATGGTGCTTTTACCCGCACCCGTAGGCCCGGTGATGGCAAAAATTCCATCGGAAACAAAGGCCTTGTGGGTAAAGTCGATGTGCCAGTCGCCGGTGAGGGAATTGAGATTTCTGAAGGATATCTGAAGGATTTTCATGCCCTGATGTGCCCACCCTATGATGTTGAAGTCTGTCCCGCTTTTATTGAGGCCAAATCCCCATAAAAAAACCGCAGTACAGACAGCTGCCTGCCATGCTCCGTTCAGTCCCTGCCAAGCCCTCGCAGGCCCGGCTCCGCATCCGCTCTTGCATGCGCATTTTGTTCCACTTCCAGCCCCAAAAGCACCTCTTTATACAACTGCCGCAGCGCTTCCTGCTGAAATTCCGGTACAGCATGGGCCGCAAGGCAGCGGTCAAAGACCTCCTCCACGCCCAGATCGGAAAGGCTTTCTCCGGCTTCAGCCGGGGTACAGATTCCGGCCCGGATCTGCCTGTTTTTGATGCAGAGAAGTTTCAGCCCTGTATCCGCCACCGCCCTTTCCAGGGATTCCCGCAGATCCCCCTTCACCGCTTCGCCCGTATAAATCAGCTCCAGCCAGGCGGAAGCATCCCTTTCCGCAAGGGACGCAATGCCCTGCAAAAGGGTCTCCCAGTCCCCCTCAAGGCGCACAAGCTCCTGAAAAACCGGTACAGGCACAAGGGAAATACCGGGCCTGGGGGCTTCTTCTTCAGACAGCTCAAAGGTAATAAGGCAGAGACTTTTGACCCTGCCCGCCTCTCCGAAGCCCATGGCAAGGGGAGCGCCACTGTAACGGATATGCTCTGCGCCGGAAACCTTCTGGGCCCCGTGCAGATGGCCGAGGGCCACATAGTCCGCAAAATCCGGAAAAACCGCCGCAGGCACATGGGCAAGGCTTCCCACATAAAGATCCCGGACCCCATCCCCCTCCACAATGCTGCCTCCTGCCGCAAAGAGATGGCCCATGACCAGAAGAGGAATCCTGGGAAAACAGGAGGCACTGCCTTCCGCCATCAGGGCCTTACGCTTTTCCTCCGCCAGACCGCAGACCAGAGCATAATGGCTGCGGATACCCGCAACCAGACGGGCCTGCTTGTCCTCGCTGCTTTCCCCGGCCTCGGAAATGCGGACATCCCGGTCCCTGAGAAAGGGAACGGCGCAGACGAGAAGCCTTTCTTTACGTACAGGCGGCTCCGGTGCAAAACCGATCCCTGAGGGAAACTCCAAGAGCAGCACCTCTTCTTCCGGATTTCCGGAAACCGCCCCCACCACATGAACATTCAGGGCGGCAAGGAGGGGCCCCGGAGCATTGAGAAAGGACGGAGAATCGTGGTTGCCGCCCGTGATCACCACATGGTGGCAGGGGCCTGAAGCCAGACGGCTCAGAAAACCATAGTAAAGCTCCTGGGCGCGGACACCGGGTGTGGTGGTGTCAAAAACATCTCCTGCAATGAGGAGAACATCCACCCCCTCCTTTTCAATGAAATCGCCAAGCCAGGAAAGAAAGGCCCCGAATTCTTCATAACGCTGCTGACCGTAAAGGGTACGGCCAAGGTGCCAGTCCGAGGTGTGGAGGATTTTCATGGAGTCACCTTTCACATAAAAACAACCAGACCGAAAGGGCCCGGAATTTCATCATTTCGAAACATTTCATGCCCTCTCTGCCCGCAGGAACAGTAGCTTCAGGCAGCATGTCAGGAAAGGCATCATGGCTGACAACCTGCTTTTTATCCACCTTTTATCCAAAATTTTAAAGGAAGCAACAACAGTACCCTTTTTCTTTTCCGAACACAGGAAATGGGCTGGTCAGTATCTTAAGGGTCTCCATCGGTTTTATCCCGTATCCTGTATCCCATAGCCCGGTAGCCGCTCCGGCGCTTTCTCCACATACGGGCAAGCTGGAGATGATCGGTTTCGGCATAGTCATAAACGCGCACATCCTTCTTGTCGACATGTCCACGGTGCAGACGTCCCGCGTATTGCTGCAAGGTACCTTTCCAGGAGATCGGCATGGTCAATACGAGGGTATCGAGCGGTGGATGGTCAAAACCTTCGCCAATCAGGCGGCCGGTGGCAAGCAAAACTCTCGGGGCTGACGCATCCAATGCCTCCAACTCGGCAAATACCGTTCTTCGTTGCTTCTTCGACAAACGGCCATGAAGGACAAAACAGTGCTCAACCCCATCCCCCAGCGCCTCCCTCAGTAAGCTCAGATGATCTGTCCGCTCCGTAAGCACAAGTATTTTTCGACCTTCGAGGTAAGCGGCAAGCACATCCCCGGATATACGCCGGTTACGCACCGCATCATTGGCAAGGATGCGGAACACATCCTGAATCGATGAATCCGGTGGGATCTCCGGCGCAGGTATCATCTTCGACCAGACCTCCAGTTGCACCGGGGCGGTTTCCGGTCTGGCGGCGTTGTGGCGGATCGGCCCGCACTGCATGAAGATGATCGGCTGATGACCGTCGCGGCGTATCGGGGTGGCGGTCAGGCCCACCACGAATTTCGCCTTGGCCTGTTTGAGGATTGCCTCGAAGGAAAAGGCCGACAGGTGGTGACATTCGTCGATGATGATCTGCCCGTACTGGTCGAGCAGTTCGCCAAGATCCTCCCGACGGGAAAGAGACTGCATGACCGCGATGTCGATCTTGCCGGACGGTTTCTTCTTGCCGCCGCCAATGACACCCAAGCTTCCTTCCGGGAACTCAAGAAATCCAGTCAACCGCTCCTGCCACTGGCGCAGCAGTTCGGTACGATGGACCAGCACCAGGGTGCTGGCCTTGCGCCGGGCGATCAAAGCTGCGGCGGTGACGGTCTTTCCAAAGGCCGTCGGAGCGCAGAGCACGCCGACCTCGTGCTTGAGCATCTCTCGCACCGCTATTTTCTGGTCCTCGCGCAAGGTACCGGTGAATTTGGCCGTCACTTTCCGTCCGGCCAGGCGTTCGTCCTGCAGCTCCGGGCGGATGTCGTTCTCCTGTAGCAGGTCGAGTACCGCATCGAGGCAGCCACGTGGCAGACCGATATGCTGGGGAAAATTCTCGGCGCAGCCGATGACGCGCGGCTTGTTCCATACCGGCAGGCGCATGGCCTGGGCCTTGTAAAACTCAGGATTCTGGAAGGCGCCGAGGCGGATCAGGCGGTTAGCCAGCGGCTGCGGCAGATCGGCTTTGGCGATGAAAATCTGGTTGGCCAGCACCAGGGGCAGTGATTCCGGCAGTGGGCCGACAATCCTGGCGGGTACGGGTGATGGTCGCTGCCAGGGCTTGCTGTCTTCTTCCTCGGCGGCAAAGGCCACATCCAGGGGATGGCGACCGCCGCTGGCCCGCAGAATAGCTTCTTCCAGGTCCCGCCGGGACATGGGACGTATGGATGCCAGAAAAGCCCATTGATCGGGATAAGGTTGCAGGTATTCATCGACGAAGACGCTACGCCCTGATTCCCTCGGCTGTTTCTGCAGGGGCAGCGCGATCAGGTTGCCGAAGCCGCCCTTGGGCATGGTGTCCTGATTGGGAAACAGTCGATCGTAGCTGGCCAGGGACAATTGCCGGGTACGGTCGCATGTGTGGCTGATCATTGCGACTCCGAGCTGCCGAGCCTCACGGGCCGGAACCGGTTCGGCAAAGAAAATCCATATATGTGCTCCATTGCCGGAACGGGATATCTCAAGTGTCGCTGGAACGCCGAATTCCAGGCAGGATTGCATAAAGGCTTTGGCATCCTCCCACCAGTTTGCCTCATCGAAATCAGCCGCGAGAAAGCAGCAGCTGTCGTCGTTCAGGAGCGGATAGACGCCGATGGTCTGTTTTCCGACCAAATGATCGTAAATCACCTGATCGGTGACGGGCAGCAACTGGCGCTGGTTGCAGTCACCGCACTTTACGCGAGGTTTATGGCAGATACCCGGCCTCCACTCATTACCGCAGGCCGGTGAATAACCAGATGTGCCCTTGGCCGACTCCCAGCGCTGGGGATAGACATCCTCCCGCCCCCGAAACAAACGGCGGAACAAAGCGATCTTGCTGGCGGGGGTGAAATGGACCGGGGCTGGTGCGGATTCGGTTGGGGCGGGGACGGGTTCAGGAATGGGCGGTTCTTCCCAGGCAATACCGTGCCGGGTCAGCAGTTCCTTGAGGCGGGCGTTCTCCTCGCGCAGCTGACACAGTTCATCTCGTTCATTCAGGCTCCTGTCACTCTTCGGCAAAGCCATATTGCTCCACCCGGCCATCGATGTCCCCGGAGACCAGGCCGAACTGAAACTGTCCGGTGCCATCCGAGCCGATGCGGATGTATCCCGGCACCTCCATGTCGACGTAATCCTGATCCCAGACCTCCATCTCGACAATGCGCCATTTTCCGGCAAACGGTTTCATCTGCTTCATAGGATGCCTTTCTGTCGCCTGAATCTGGCCCAACAAGATGTCACAGCCCTTGTCATAGTTTTGTCACAGCTCAATGTCACAAGTCCTGTCGCAAGTTATCCGCCGCCGTGCCGGGCCACCACCTGACGCCCCTTTTCTGTCAGCCGGTATTTCTGTTTGCTGCTGCGCGGCTTGTCGGGGATGGTCATTTCAATCAACCCGGCCTCCAAGGCGGGGAGCAGATAGGCCTTGCGGAAATGTTCATCGTCTTTCAGCCCGAGCGCCTTTTTGAGTTGTTGGCGGGTCATCTCTCCGGCAAGAACGGAGAGCAGTCGCACTTCCGGGGTGACTTCCGGTGCCACTTCCGGGGTCGAGCTGGTCACCGTATCCAAAATCATCCGCAGCATAAAGGCGATGAACGGGGCAGAGTCGGTCTTTTGGGTGCTTTCCTGAATAGCCTGGTAATACTCGGCCTGGTGCTCGAAGATCAGGCTTTCCACCGGGATGTCGGCGAACAGGGGATTCCAGCGGGCCAGGATCAGGCTTTGCCACAGCCGCCCCATGCGTCCGTTGCCGTCGGCTAAGGGGTGGATGAATTCGAACTCGTAGTGAAAGACCGAACTGGCGATAAGCGGATGGGCGTCGGTGGTGGCCAGCCAGCCGAACAGGTCACTCATCAGATGAGGCACCCGGTCTGCGGGCGGGGCCATGTGAATCACCTGCTGGCCTGCCATCACCCCCACGCCGCCATGCCGATACAGCCCTGCCTCGTCGATCAGACCGGACATCAGAATCCGGTGCGCTTCCAGAAGATCCTTTTCCGATGAGGGTTTCCAGGTGTCGAAGCGGTCATAGGCGGCCAGGGCGTTTTTCACCTCCTGCACCTCGCGGGGCGGAGCGATCACCCGTTTGCCCTCCAGAATTGCGGTAATCTGCGCCTCGCTCAGGGTATTGCCTTCGATGGCCAGCGAACCGCGAATGGTGCGGATGCGGTTGATGCGCCGCAGCCGCAAGGCTCTCGCCTGATCGGTGAGCACGGTCAGCCGCCCGATGGCCTCACTGATCGCGGCGACCCGGTTAAGGATATCGGCGGTGATGGTGTAGGGTGGCTGGTAGGTGGAGGGTTTGCTCATGGCTGGCTCCTCCGCTTGGCGGTGCGCACCTTGTAAAGGCGCTCGGTGAAACCGCCTTCGTTTTCGAAATCCTGCGCCAGACGTTTCACCTGCCGGTCGAGGAGATAGCAGGCAAGGTTCAGAAGCGAAAGAGCGCCGTTGGCCGCCAGACAGGCTGATGTCATGGACGGACACGGACGTTCACCGACCAGCACGGACGAATCGTTGTCCTTGCCAGTCCGTGTCTGTCCTTGTTTGTCTGTGCTTCTTTTCCGCTCCTCTTCCACCCAAGCCGCGAAATCTTCCACTGTTTGCGGCTTCTGCTGTTTGAAGCGCACCAAGGCGGGGTGGCTTGCTTCAAGCGTCGTCAGCCCTCGTTGGCGCAGAAAATCCTCAAAGTCGAGTTTCAGCTCTTCCAGGCTGGCCCACGCCACCTGGGTCAGCTTGAGCTCCATCTTCTTCGAGGTCGCCGAAGCCTGCGAACCTTCGGCGATGTTCTGCACTCCGCTCCGCGCCGCCTGCACCATCTGGTCGTGGGTGCGGCTACGCCGGTCAATGTATTTGTCGCAGAACCGCACCGTGATGTCATAACAGAGTTGTGCCACCTGAAAGCTCTTTAGTTTGCGGTAGCCGCCGTGTTTGGGAATCAGCTCGGACATGGCATCTCCCTATACCTGAGCCATCACGGCGTTGAGAAGTTCAGTTTGTTTTCCGGTGGCGGCGTCGATCTGCTGGTCGAGGATGTCGCACAGGGCCATCAACTGGTCGATGCGGGCAACGATGCGGTGTTGTTCGGGGAGTGGGGGGAGAGGGATACAAAATTCTCTCATGGCTTTGAGAGAGACATTTTTTATCGTCGAGCCTGTCGCTGATTTGAAGGCGTATTCCAGAAAATAGCTACTGTTTATTAACTTCTTTATGTAGTGCTTTTCTATCTGCGTGAACAAGTTTAAATAACAGGCACTCTTCCCGAGCATTACCGGCTCTCCACCATAGAAAGCCACATTACCAATAGTTCCATTGATCGACACTAAGACAGTTCTATCTGTTAATTCCTTCTTGCGTTTTTCATATTCAGTTATTGAGACTCTTTTGGTGTTTTCCTTTATTTCGATTACACCGTCCGAAAGGTTATTCCCGTTGATGAAAAAGTACTCACCTGTTTCATCATAGGTTGGTGTGCCGTGAATCCCATCTCCAAGCAAAGATACAATTTCTCCCAACCTCACCCACTCCCACCCCTGCGGCAATTCATATGGCACTTCCTCCGGTTTGATGGGCGGCAGGAGCTTGGGCTTTTTGATTTTGCCTGCCTTCACCAGCCGCTGTTTTTCGGCTTCGATCTCTTTCAGCAGTTCGCTAGCGGGTTGGTCGTTGGGGTCTTGGGGGACGAGACGGCCCATGATGGCGAGCTGGAGGATGGCCTTGCGCAGTTCAGCGACGTTTTCTTTGACCGTGTAGAGTTCGCCGAAGTGTTTCTGGATAAAATCCCAGGCCGAGCCGTCCGGCGCGTCAAGCAGCTGTTTGATGGCGGCGGCGTGGACGGCCAGCCGCTTCTCCTCCCGCTCCTTGCGCAACTTTTCCAGCGCATCACAACAGGCCATTAACTGGTCGATGCGGGCGACGATGCGGTGTTGTTCCGGGAGGGGGGGGAGCGCTACCGGAATAGATTCCCATTTGCCCTTATTGAGGATTGCGATTGTTGTGCTGCTTGATTGTTTCCAGCACTCAGCTTGGAAAAACGAAGACCTGATAAATTGCTGAATGCAAGAAGGAAAAAGCGGTTTGTATGGGGTAACCGCGTTGATCTGCTGATTAAACGAACAATCACGGTTAATGATGTTCGTCTTTCCAATAGTGCCAATACATACCATCAGCGATGAGCCTGCTGGAGCCAATCTACCATATTTCTCCACGCCAGAAATTGACAAACCCTCATTACTGTAATCAACAGAGTCAGCTCTTATATCAGCTGGTTTGATGAATGGAATATCTGTTCCATAGCTTGAATTATCGCCGCTTTTGGGTGTTGTGCCAGTTTGAGTTTGGCCTATTTCACCCAACCTCACCCACCCCCACCCCTTCGGAAGATCGTAGGGCACGTCCTCTGGCTTTATGGGCGGCAACGGCTTGGGCTGTTTGATCTTCCCCGCCTTCACCAGCCGCTGTTTTTCGGCTTCGATCTCTTTGAGTAGCTCGCTGGCGGGCGGATCATTCGGGTCCTGCTCCACCAGATGGCCCTGCATGGCAAGAGTCAGGATCAACTCGCGCAGTTTGGCAATGCCGTCGGGCGCAGCAAAGGCGGTGTCGAAGTGCTGTTCCAGCAGTTGGGCGGTTTGCTTATTCATGGTCGCCCTCCAGTTCCTTTTCAATCTCCTCGATGGTGGGCAGGGAGCCTTTGAGGTCATCCGGCAAGCTTCGGGTGAGCTGGCTTTCCCACTGCGCAACGCCCATGGGGCGGCGGTAGCCATCAAGGGCATATTCGACGACCAGATCGTCTTTGCTTTTGCAGAGCAGCAGGCCGATGGTCGGTTTATCGTCGGGATGGCGGAGGAGATCATCGACGGCGGACAGATAGAGGTTGAGGGTTCCGGTAAAGCCAGGATCAAAGGGGACGGCTTTGAGTTCGATCACCACATAACAACGCAGCTTCAGGTGGTAGAAGAGCAGATCCAGCCGGAAATCCCGATCTCCAACCTCCAGCAGAACCTGTCGGCCAACAAAGGCGAATCCGGCCCCAAGTTCCAACAGGAATTTCTGGACATGATCGATCAGCGCCTGCTCGACTTCGCGTTCTTTTCGGGTGTCCGCAGTACCAAGGAAGTCGAAAAGGTAGGGGTCTTTGAAGACCTGTGCAGCCATGTCTGAATCTTTCGGCGGCATGGTGAGGGCAAAATTATTGGGCGCTTTACCCTGTCGCTCATGAAGCCGGCTTTCGATCTGCAAGGCGAGAATATCACGGCTCCAGCCGTTTTCTGCGGTCTTCTGTGCATACCAGCACCGGGTTTCCTGATGGTCCAATTTGTCCAACAAGAGCTGATTACTGCGCCATGGAATTTGTGCAGCGGTGCGCTGCACTATTTCACGGTCGGGCCATTGCTCGGCAAACTTGCGCATATATTTCAAGTTTCTCGGGGAGAAGCCATTCATTTCGGGGAACGCTTCCTTGAGGTCTTCAGAAAGCCGGTCAATGATTTTGGCACCCCAGCCCTGTTGATCCTGCCGGGTCAGGATGGTTTGTCCCATATCCCAGTAAAGTAAAACCATCGCGGCATTGGCAGAAAGTGTTACACGCAGCCGCTCGGTCGCAATACGTTCTTTGAGGTTTGTCAGGGTGGACTGGTAGTCCACCGGCAAATCCAGTTTTTTTCCGGCTACCGGAAAAGAGGCCTGCGGCTTATTTCGTCCTCTTGAGTGTCGATGCTCCTCGCTCATGCCTTCCCCCCCAGACAGGCCACCAATTCGGCTTTTAAGGCGGCCTGCGCCGCTTCGAGCTGGTGGACGATCTGCTGGTATTCAGCCATCAGCTCTTCGGGATCGCGGTGGCTGACCTCCACCTCGTGGGGGTTTTTGCAGTCCAGATTGTAGTTGCGTTCGGCCAGCTCCTTGGCCGAAACCTTCCAGGCCTGCTCGGTGGTCTTGCGCCCCTTGCGCTCGGCCCCGCCCCACCAGGCCTTTTCGAGATCGAACTCGGCGATGGTCAGGGGCTTGGAGCGGGAGTAGGACTTGTAGCCTTCCGGATACGGGTGTTCGAAGAACCAGACCTCTTGGGTCGGCCCGCCTTTCTCGAAAAAGAGGATGTTGGTGGCGATGCTGGTGTAGGGGCTGAACACGCCTTTGGGCAGACGCACGATGGTGTGAAGGTTGAACTCCTCCAGCAGTTCGCGCTTGAGGTTGGTTTTGGTGCCCTCGCCAAACAGAAAACCGTCGGGCAGCACCACGGCCGCCTTGCCGGTATCGTGTTTCAAGAGGTGCATGATCAGCGCCATGAAGAGGTCGGCGGTTTCGCGGGTCTGGTACTTGCGCGGAAAGTTGTTCTCGATGCCGTCCTCTTCCATGCCGCCGAAGGGCGGATTGGTGATGATCAGGTCCACCCGGTCACGGGGGCCGTAATCCTTGAGCGGGCGACTCAGGGTGTTGTCGTGGCGGACGTTGGTGGGCACGTCGATGCCGTGCAGCATCATGTTGGTCATGGCCAGCATGTGCGGCAGGGGTTTCTTCTCCACGCCGTGGATGGTCTCCTGCAGGCGCTTTCGGTCGTCGGCGGTTTTGACCTGCTGGTTCAGGTGCTCGATGGCACAGGTGAGGAAGCCGCCGGTGCCGCAGGCGGGGTCGAGAATGGTTTGCCCGAGCTTCGGGTCGAGCATATCGACCATGAACCGGGTGACGGCGCGGGGGGTGTAGTATTCACCGGCGTTCCCGGCGGATTGCAGGTCGGAGAGGATCTTCTCGTAGATATCGTTGAACAGGTGACGGTCACCGGATTTGTTGAAGTCCACATCCTCTTCGATGGTGTTGATCACCTGGCGCAGCAGAGTGCCAGACTTCATGTAGTTGTAGGCATCCTCGAAGACCGAGCCGACCACCTTGCCATGGGGCGAAACACCAGCGGCGGTGGCCATTTTCTTGAGCGCCGGGAAGAGGTCATTGTTGACGAAGTCGATCAGTTCCTCACCGGTCATCCCTTCGGGGTTCTTGGCCCAGCTGGACCAGCGGAAGCGGCTGGGCAACGGCGATTTGTAGCCGGGCACGGTGAGCTGCCACTCCTGCTCCTTGTCGTCGAAGATCTTCAGGAAAATCAGCCAGACCATCTGGCTGATTCGCTGGGCGTCGCCATCGATGCCGACATCCTTGCGCATGATGTCCTGAATGGCTTTGACCAGGGTGGTGAGTGACATAGCGGTTTTATCTCCAGTTCTTTTTGTCAGGCGCTATAGAGGGCCTGTTCCAGTTCATTGACAGCCAGCTGATACTGATCCAGCCCGCCAAAGGCGCGGATGATTTCCAGCGGGGTGCCGAATTCGGTAAAGGGGGCAATGGTAAGAATCCGCGTCTCTTCGATGTGAGCCACACCTTCATCGGCGTACTTGTCGAGCAGGGCCTCCAGCACACGGCGGGCCTGCTCTCCGTAGCGGGTGAAGTAGTTGCGCTTCTTCACCTGTTCCGCCCGCTCCTTTCGGGTGAGGGGCGGCATATCCCAGGCGACATGGCAGACCAGATCGAAGGGGTCGAAGGCTTTGCCGGATTGCCGCCCGATCTCATCGGCAAGGGCATCGAAGAACACGCCCTGTTCCGACAGTTCGTCGATGATGGCCTGCTTCTTCTCGGTGCTGCTCCAGCGGCGGAGGAAATCGTCAAGGGTGGCGTATTCCCTGGCCAGGGCCTTGCGGGTGTAGTCCTTGAGGGATTCGGTGATCAGTTTGCCGCCCGCGTCGAAATACTGGACGCGGGCGGCAGCGACCTTGACCTCGACATTGGCCACAACGTAACGGCGAATGCCGCCTTCCTCAGCTGGGCCGGGTTCGGCGACGCCGCTCCATTCCTGGTCCTCTCCGAGTCCCGGGTAAGTGACACCACCGCCAACTTCGGGATCTTCTGGAGTATCTGGGGGAACATCCGGCGGCACCGGTGACTGATCCCCGCTGGGTTCGTAGATCTGCACCGGATCACCGTCGAAATCAGGGTCGGCAAACAGCTCGGTGGCCTTCTTGAAGTCGATGATGGTGAAGTAGTATTTGTCATAATCTTCGTTGATGCGGGTGCCGCGCCCGATGGTCTGTTTGAACTCGGTCATGGACTGAATGCGCTGGTCGAGCACGATGATTTTGCAGGTCTGCGCATCCACACCGGTAGTCATCAGCTTGGAGGTGGTGGCAATAACCGGGTATTTGCTCTCCGGAAAGATGAAGTTGTCCAGCTCCGCCTTGCCTTCCTCGTTGTCACCGGTGATGCGCATGACGTATTTGCTGTTCTGTGCCACCAGGTCGGCGTTTTCATTGACCAGGGCCTGACGCATGCGTTCGGCATGGTCGATGTTTTCACAGAAGACGATGACTTTGTCGAAGCGGTTGGTCTGTCTGAGGAACTCAGTAATTTTCTTGGCCACCAAATTGGTACGCTGTTCAAGGATCAGAGTCTTATCGAAATCCTTCTGGTTGTAGATACGGTCTTCGATTTCGTTGCCGTGCTTGTCAATCATGCCCTTGTCGGGCCGCCAGCCGGTCAAATCCCGGTCGAGATCGATGCGCACGACCTTGTAGGGAGCAAGGAAGCCATCGTCGATGCCCTGCCGGAGGCTGTAGGTGTAGATGGGGTCACCAAAGTAGCCGATGCTGGAGACTTCTTTGGTCTCCTTGGGCGTGGCGGTAAGGCCAATCTGGGTGGCGGAGGTGAAGTATTCGAGGATTTCACGCCAGGCCGAATCGGCAGCGGCGCTGCCCCGATGGCATTCATCAATAATGATGAGGTCGAAAAAGTCGGGGCTGAACTGCTTGTAAATGTTTTTCTCTTCCTCGTTGCCGGTCACGGCCTGATAGAGGGAAAGGTAAATCTCGTAGGACTTGTTGGCCTGCCGCTTCTGGATTTTGGTCATGGCCGAGCCGAACGGTTTAAAATCGTTGGTCATGGTCTGGTCGACCAGGATGTTGCGGTCGGCAAGAAACAGGATGCGTTTCTTTGCCTTGGACTTCCACAGCCGCCAGATAATCTGGAAGGCGGTAAAGGTCTTGCCGGTGCCAGTAGCCATCACCAGCAGAATGCGATTCTGGCCCCGCGCTATCGCCTCAATGGTCTTGTTGATGGCCAGCAGCTGGTAATAGCGTGGACTTTTATCACTGCCATCACTGAAATAATCCTGTGTGACCAGTGCATTCTGCTGATCGTTCAGGCCACGGTGCTGCGTCCACCATTGCCACAGCGTTTCCGCAGCGGGGAATTCGTGGAGGGCAAGCTCACGCTCGACAATGCCGCCCCCTGGTTGACTGGCGGCGATCTTGTTGTGGAACAGAAAACCGTCGCCATTGGAGCTGAATACATAAGGCACTTGCAGCATTTCGGCGTAGCCCAACGCCTGTTGCATGCCGTCGCCAACCATGTGATTGTTGTCTTTGGCCTCGATAATGGCAATGGGGATGTTCGGCTTGTAAAACAGGACATAATCGGCGCGCTTGTGCTTGGCACGGGTATGCAGCTTGCCACGCACGATGATGCGTCCCTTGGTGAGAGGAAACTCTTCACGGATTTGGGTCGTGACATCCCAGCCCGCCTTCTCCAGGGCTGGCGTGATGTACTTGGTGCAGATATCACGCTCGGAAAGTTGTTTCTTATTCATCAGGCCAACTTCCCTTGTTTTTTCATCCGCCCACAAAACGCTTCGAATTGTCTTCTCGCCAGTTTGAAGGGAACCGTCTTGCTGTTTTCCCAGCGGTTGATCGTGGAAAAGCTCACGCCCAGCTCGTGAGCCAGCTCTTCCTGGCTGAGCCCCAGTTGCTGGCGTACCCCTTTGACCGTCTCCGCAAAATTTTCCGGTGCCTTTGCCATATCGGTTTGCCTCAATTCATGGTGCGCCACCAATTCACCGGCGGCAAACAAATGCAATGTGCCCACCTTACAGTTACGGCCCTCAATATAGCAGGTACCAAGAACAATCTCCGAAACGAATCTGATTCGATTCCGAAAACCGGAATCGAATTGGCCTACCTACCCGGCAGCTCCGTGCCGCGACTCATGATCTCGATATAACCCGCGTAGCTGAACAGGCGGTTGCGTTTCTGGGCGGTCAGCTCCTTGACGATGCCGAGCTGCTCCAGGTGTCCGAGCGCCTTGTTGACGGTCGCCGGGGTGATGCCGGTCTTCTCCACCAGCGAGCCCGAAGTGGCAATGGGATGCTCCATCAGCGCCCGATGGACCTGCAGGGTGGATGCCGCCGCCCTTCCCAGGCCGCTGATCTTGTCACGGTCCTGGTTCGATAAATCGAGAAGTTGCTGGGCCGTTTCCACAGCCTGGGTGGCGGTGACGATGACAGCCTCGGCAAAGAAATCGAGCCACTCTTCCCAGTCCCCGGTCATCCGCACATTGTTGAGCAGCTCGTAATAATACTGACGATGCGTCTTGAAATAGAGGCTGAGGTAGAGCATCGGCTCCCGCAGCACCTTCTGCTCGCATAGCAGCAGCGTGATCAGCAGACGCCCCAGACGGCCGTTACCGTCCAGAAATGGGTGGATCGTCTCGAACTGCACATGGGCCAGCGCCGCCTTGAGCAGCACAGGAGTCGACTCCGGCTGGTCATGGAGGAAGAGCTCCAGCTTGCTCATGCACTCCAGTACCTCTTCGGCCGGAGGCGGAACGAAGGCCGCATTGCCCGGCCGGGTGCCGCCGATCCAGTTCTGGCTGCGCCGGAATTCCCCCGGAGTCTGATTGCTACCCCGACCCTTGGTCAGCAGCACGCCATGAATCTCACGGAACAGCCGCAGCGACAGTGGCAGCCCTTCTTCTAACAGCCGCAAGCCATGGTCAAGGGCGGCGACATAGTTGCTGACCTCCCGTACGTCATCCAGCGGCACGCCGGGTTCCTGATCCAGTTCGAACAGCAGCAGGTCGGACAGCGAGGACTGGGTTCCCTCGATCATGGATGAGAGTACCGCTTCCTTTCGGACGTACATGTAGAGGAACAGCGAGGTGTCCGGCAGCAAGATCGAAACGCTGTCCAGCCGACCGAGCGCCAGCAGGGCCTGGTCGAATTTGCTGCGCAGCTCCGGGGTCCAGTCAATGGGTGGACGTGGCGGCAGCGGTGCAGGAACAAAGGCCTGGGCCTTCTCACCCACCGTCGAAATGGTCACGTATCTGCCTTGGAGTTCTCGCTTCATCCTGCCTGCCTCTAACCTAAAATAAGGCTCGCCCTTATTTTATCTTAACTGCATATCCTAAAATAAAGAACCGGGAAGGAAAAATCAAGCGGATTTCCTGAACGGCCACTTCGATTTCCTCAGACGAGCGTTCGACGCTGCAACGCATCTGCTAAAGCGGAAAAAAGTTACAACCACGGCTCCGATTTTTCGGTTGCAGGAAACCGCATGACAGCGGTTTTGGACGCACTGAAAGTGTGCCCGCAGGGCGAGGGCCAGGGACGGCCCGAGTCAGCACAAACCCGGAAGACAGTCCCGAGACCATCCTCCGGCTCTTCGTCTATGGCACCCTGAAACGAGGCTACTGGAACCATCAACGCTTCTGCGCCCAAGCCCACAGTATCGAACCGGCCGTGGTCTGGGGCAGGCTCTACCATCTCCACGCCGGTTTCCCGGCCCTCGAGGTGCCGGAAGGGCTGATCCTGGCCCGGGGCACCACCGACCCACTGGCCGACGCCCACAGACAACAGGAGATCGATACACCGCGTTTCGGCCGCCCGACCGGTGAGGTAAGTTGAAAATATCGGACACCAAAGTTATCATCCAACCAGAACGGAGGTGTCTGAATGGCAAAAAACCCAACGAACGGTCGCTATTCGAAAGAATTCCGGCATGAAGCCGTGAAAATGATTATCGAAGACGGTCTGACCGCATATGAAGCACCGCGTCAGCTTTCCCTGCCCAAGTCAACCCTGGAAAATTGGGTTCGGGCTTACAAGGCCGGAAAACTTTCCGATATTGACGGCGAGAAGCTCCCCCTCACTCAGGTTGAGGAGGAGGAGCTTGAGCGCGTCAAACGTGAGCTCGCTCAAGTAAAGCAGGAGCGCGATATCTTAAAAAAAGCCGCCGCATACTTTGCCCGGGAGTCGCTGCCCGGTACGCGGTAATCAGGCGGTTTCGACCGAAGTATCCGATTCCTCAGCTATGCCGGGTTATGGAGGTTTCAGCCAGTGGTTACTATGCCTGGCTGAAACGACCGGATTCTCTCCGGAATAAAAAAGAAAAACGATCCGAACTCGAAATCATCGCGGCGCCTCATAAAAAAACGAAAGAAACCTACGGCCCGGAATGTCTGCAGAAAGATCTTGCTGACCACAATGTTCATATTGGGGTTCACCGGATCAAACGGATTCGCAGGAACCTGGGGCTTCGCTGCAAACAGGTTAAAAAATTCAAGGCAACCACGAATTCAAACCACAAGCTGCCGGTTGCCGCAAACCTTCTGGAGCAGAGCTTTGTAACGGAGGCACCGAATCAGGTCTGGATAACGGATATCAAGTACATTCCTACGGCTGAGGGGTGGTTGTACCTTGCCGGTCACAAGGATCTTTTTACCGGAGAGGTCGTAGGCTACGCAATGGGAGAGCGTATGACAAAAAGCCTGGTCTCCCAGTCACTGTTTCGCGCCGCACCGCCAAGAGGCCCGCAGCTGGCCTGATCCATCATTCTGACCGTGGCGGCCAATACTGCGCCACAGATTACCAAAAACTTCTTGACCAGTTCAAAATGCGGGCATCCATGAGCCGCAGGGGGAACTGCTACGACAACGCTCCCATTGAAAACTTTTGGGGTGTGCTGAAAAACGAACTTGTCATCATCGGCATTACGAAACCCGGCAGGAAGCCATACGCCAGATCACAACCTACATAGAAATCTTTTACAATCGGCAACGACGGCAGAAGAGGCTTGGCTATCTCTCTCCTGCAGCCTATGAGAAACAATTTTTCAAAAAGCAGCAGGCGGCTTAAATATTTTGGTGTCCGCTATTGACGACCGACCCCAGTTGCGTGTGGTTGCATGAAACCCTGAAAAACCCGGCACTTATGAAAAAAAGGATACAAAAAAAGCCACCCGAAGGTGGCCTTAATTATGGTGGTGGTGGAGGCGGCGGGAATCTGTGTCGTTTTCAATACCTTGTTTTTATTCTGAATAAACAAGGCTGGCTTTTTTGAACACACGCAAAACGCACATCAAAAACCGCTCTGGGCCTGCCTCAGCCCCGCAAGAAGATTGGCCCGATGCACTTCCGGAATCAGCACACTCATAGACCTGAGGACATTGTTGGCCGAGATCACAAGATCCTGCTGGTGCTGCCCTATTGCCGCCAATTTCAGGTTCATATCATTCACTTGCCTGACCAGGTAGGAGGCAAGCATCCGCTCTTCCTCAGTGCAGGATCTGTGGGGGATTCCCTCCTGGGCCGCCGTCACACGGAGGCCGGGATCTGCTGTATAGCTCCCAGTTTTGCGGATGGCGGGGAGCACTTCCGATGCCACCCAATTCGTGAACTCTTCGGCTGCGGGTTTGTTGGAGCGGAAGGCGAGTTTGTAGAGGGCGGGTTCGTTTATGAGAACCACATCCTTTTCTTGCTCTCCGTATTCACCGTGTTGGTTTTTGAGGGTAGTCCGGAAACTCCGGAGTACCCTCCAGCTTTCCGGAATGCTCTGCAAAGAATCAGACCCTTTCCATGCAATTTCTAAAGAATCGCAAACATCTTTTGCAACAAACCAAGTTTCCCCGTTTTCGGATAACGTTCTTACGGTGTGATTCTGGAAAGAAAAATCGATGGTGGTCAGATGGTGAGTCATGGCGGTCTCCTTGTGATAAGAGGGATAATCCACCACACTGAGTGCTAAAACAGTGGTGGCGGAGCTGTACGGGTTAGCACTACCGGACACAAGGCAAACCGGCCATCCCGAAGGATGCCCATACAGCTCCGCCATAAGGGTGAACAGGGACGCAAAAATAGCGCCTGCATCATTCATGGGGAGGGCGCTCAGCGCCTTTGTGTTTCCGGGGTGCTAAGCCCGGCTGAGGTTTTTTGCCGCAGCACGGAAACCGTAGCATACCTGCAGGCGGTGTCAATACCTCTCGACAAAAGAAAACCTCATCAAAAACTCCGGCATTCTCATGCTCCCCGCCTCTGAAATACTGATTTCATTTATATAGTCTTGCCTGCT
>NZ_JAVETM010000070.1:0-8968 GCF_034006065.1 Desulfobotulus sp.
CGGTACTTGGCAAACTGCGGAATGGCGATGGCCGCCAGAATACCGATGATGGCAATAACAATCATCAGCTCGATCAGGGTGAAACCCTTCTGGTTTCTTCTCATCTTGATTTTACTGAGCATAGGAAACTCCTTTCATGAAGCCGGTTGGATATGGGGTCTGAGCTGCGCTTGCCAAAACCCCTGGGGGTTTTTGTTGCTTGATGTGTTTCCTTTATGCATTTGGTATGCCAGGGTCTTTTATGATGAAAAAAAATGCATAAGCTCCGATGGAAGGCCTTTTTGCGCCTGGTTCTGTTGCCTGGCAGCATGTCTGGTGTTTTGAAAAAAAGATCCGTGTGACAAAAAAGGTCAGGTTTGGCCGGAGATTTATGACAAAAAACGGCATAGCGTCTTGGCCTCAGCGCCTATCTTTTTCCCCGCAGCATTTCCCGCTTGCCTGAAAAGCCTGGAACCCTTTCAACGTCAAAGCCTATTTTTGTCAAAGCCCTGCGGACAAAGCCCGCTGCGGTGAATGTGGCGAAGGTTCCGCCTTCCGCTGTCCATGCGTCCATGGTGTCAAAAAGGGACTCTGACCACATGTCAGGGTTGGCCTCTGGTGCAAAACCATCTAAAAACCAGGCGTCCACCTTTTTGGGGAGGTAAGATGCCAGCCTGGCGGCCTCATCCAGAATAAGATCCAGGCGAATGCGCCAGTCCGGAAAAAAAAGGCTGTGGCGGCCCGCCTGGGAGGGAGGGTAGTGTTCGAGCAGAGGCTGGGAAAAGGCGGCTAAAGGGGGCCAGGCCCTGTGGATTTCCTGAAGGTGACTCCGGGGAATGGGGTGCTTTTCAACGGATGTATAATGGAGAAAACCATCGAAGGGAGCAAAGCGACGCCAGAGTTCCGTGCAGAGCAGAAAATTAAGGCCTGTGCCAAAACCCGTTTCACAGACATGGAAATCCTTTTTTTCAAGCCACCTGTGGGGCAGGCGGTTCTGCTGCAGAAAGATGTGACGGCTTTCGGCCGTGGCTCCGGATCTTGAGAAATAGCTGTCTTTATAGAGCGGGGATGCAAGGGAGCCATTCCCTTCCCAGAAGGGCAGGGCTTCGGTGAGGCTCGGGGAAGGGTATGGGGCCGGGCCCTTTGAAGAAAAGGTCACATACTCAGAAAAAACCGCCATGAATGGTCCTTTTTTTTGTAAATGGAATAAAGCCTGTGCAGCCAGTGCATCCGGGGTACCCTGGCTGAAAAAAAATGGGCAGTTTTTTTTTACCTTGAGATTCTTTCTGAAATTTTCAGCCTTCTCACCGCCCTCAGCAAGTTTTGCGTGGCTTTCCCATCCGTTTTTTCCGGACCATAGCGCAGCCTCACATATTCGGCAATGAGAGGTCGGATACCCGCCGCAAGATCCGGTCTTTGTTCTGCAATTTTTTTTTCGTAGTCAAGGGGCCCTTCGTGGGCAAGACGCCTCACTCCCGCCTTTTCCATCTTTTTGCCCAAAAGTATCCATGCCCGGAGAAGGATATCTTCTTTTGGTCTTCTGGCCATGAAAGGCGGAAGGTGCTTTTTTAAAAAAAGAAAAAGGAAGACGAGCGCCCCAGCACCTCCCAGAAAGAAGAAGGCCTGGATACTCTTCAGAAAGCTTCCCGCACGTTTCAGAATTTCCTGCTGACGGGTATGGGTGTAGCCCAGCACCTGACGGTGCCAGAGGTGGGTAGCGCTGTCCCAGAGCTGTAACAGGGGCTTTGCGTGTTGCCTGAGCCAGGTTTCCCCACCTGCCCTTTCGAGAATCCGCCGGTCCTCTTCGGGGAGGGCGGCGCGCGTTCCCCCTTCACTCAGACGCTCCGGCGCGATCCAGGCAGTGGCATCGACACGCTGCCATCCCGTATCCGGAAGAAAGACTTCCGTCCAGGCATGGGCGTCGGACTGGCGCAGCACAAGGTAGGGGCCAAGGGGGTTGATGTCTCCCCCGAGATAGCCGCCGACAACCCGGCTTTTAAGCCCTGCGGCCCGTGCAAGAAGGGCAAAGCCCAAGGCAAAATGTTCGCAGTAGCCGCGTTTCGTTTCAAAGAGAAAGGCATCCATGGCGTTTTTCTGGGGAAGGAGGCCGGGGTTCAGGGTGTAGCGGAAGGGTTCTGATAAAAACCAGCTGCGGATGGCTTCAAGCCTTGCCTTTGGCTCAGCATGGCGCTCCCGGATGCTTTGTCCGAGGGCGAGAGCTTTTGGATTTTCCTCAGGAGGGAGAAGGAGATCCTCTTTTGTTCCTGGATCCAGATGGAGACTTTTTTCCGAAGCTTCCAGGGTATAGGCCACACGGCGTTTGATGTTCTCCCGGCTTCGGAGAAGGCCGCCTTCTGCAAGATAAAATCCCTGGCTTTCGCCCGTGGGCCAGTCCAGGGCAAAGGCCCACTTCTGCTGATGGGGTTCCAGGATAAGGGTATAGCGGGAAAAGACCGGGGCTGGATTCTCCGGAAGGGTGAGGGGCTTTGCGTCCGTGTCCGGAAGCCAGAGGCCAGGGGTGGCTTTGTTGAAGACCAGCCCCCGGAAATAGCGCTGACTGGCTGGCGGAATGGGGCCTTCAAAGTGTACCCGGAAGGCGGGGGTATTGTCTGTGGCAAGGCTTGCCATGCTGCCCGGTTGAAGGCGGTCTGAAATGCCGGAAATCCCCTCGGGCGTTGTGCGCTGAATCCCCCAGAGCGGACTTGAAAGCCTTGGGAAAACCAGAAAAATGATGAGGGCCAGGGGCGCTGCAAGAAAAAAGAGGCGTATGCTTTGAAGAATATGGGGCTTAAGGCCAGTTTCCGGGGTGTGGATCAGAGCGAGAACCCCGTGGTTGAGGATAAGGGGCAGCAGCATGTAAAGGGCCATGGCCAGGGATTCGGAAAAAAGCAGGCTTGAAAGCAGGAGAAGATGGGCGATGAAAACAAGGATTACGGCATCCCGTCTTGTGCGGGTTTCAAAGGGCTTCAGGGCCGCCATCATGAGAAGAAGGCGGGAGCCCGCATCCTGGGCGAAGCTGCCGCTGCTGCCCGCAAGGATGATGAAAAAGCCGATCCAGGTGAAAAAAATCCGGGTCTTTTTGCCGGGCAGGGGCAGGTTTTTAAAGGCCATGGCAAGGCGGAGCAGCCATGCGGCAAGAACAAGGGCGGAAAGCCAGAGGGGCTGGTGCAGAAACTGTGGACCTGCAGCAAGCAAAAGGGCTGCAAAAAGGGGCGGGAGGAGAAGTCTCTCTTCATTGGATGACAAGGACATGGTCTTTTTTTCCCATGGTTTCGAGCAGGGCAGGAAAGCTTTTTTTCATGGAGTCTTCCGCAGCGTGACCAGCCAGGAGAAAAAGGCAGCGATCTTTGTGTGCCGTGGAGTTTTCCGCAGGCACATCTTTACCCGGAAGGCGCAGGCCAAAGGCTTTTTTCCGGGAGGACGCGAGGAGAATGCCATGGCAGAGCCGAGACAGGCGCTCTTCCGTGTCCATGCCGGGAAAATCGTTGAAATCAAAGACAGGCATCTGAGCCGGAGCCTCAAAGGTTTTGATGTGCATGCCCCGGTTTCGGGAAAGAATCTTCCAGTCGATGCGGGACAGGGGGTCGCCGGGTGCATAGCTTTTATGCCCTGTGAAATCTTCACTGCCGTCCTTGTCCGGTTTTTCTCCTGTGGCCCCATCTCCTTTTCCCGTTCCCTGATTCCGGGGCAGAGGGCCGGGAAGGGGCTTGGGATACACCACGATTTCCACTTCCGGTGCAAGGGGAACCCAGGCGTAAAAGAGGCCCAAGGGTGCATGGCTTTCCAGGGCAAGTTTTGGCAGGCGGAAGATCCCCCTTTTTTGGGGGGGCAGGGGCAGGATGAGTGTTCCCTTTTCATCCTTTCCAATTCTTTTTATGGGAGAGCGGTGGCTGGCTGTGATGAGCATAAGCCCAGCCCTTTCCCGTTCCGGACTCATAAGCTCCAGATGGAGGCAGGGGGGTTCTCCGGCAAAGACCGGCGGACAAAAGAGGGTTTTGAGGTGGAGGCCTTTTAAATTTTTCTGGGTGAGCACAATGGATGAAAGGGCCATGCTGAACAGAAAAAAGGTGAGCAGCAGGCCAAGGTTGTTGGTATCGTTGAGGGAGGCGAGAAGAGACACAAGAAGAATACCTCCCATGAAAAGGCCTGCCCGTGTGGGCAGGATATAGATCTGCCGGGTTTTGGGCGTGAGGGGCAGGCGGTATGGCTTCATGGTACGGGGATTCCTCTGAGAATTTCTGCCATCTCTTCGGGTGTGAAACCCGAAAGATCCCGGGATTTCTGAAGCCTGTGGCTGCTCACCCAGGGAAAGACGGCCTGTACGTCTTCGGGCAGGCAGAAGTCCCTTTTGTGGAGAAAGGCCCAGGCCCTCGCTGCCTGAATAAGACCCATGCCCGCCCTTGGTGAAAGGCCCACATGGAAAAGATCCTCACTGCGGGTGTACTCCAGGATGTCCTGCACATAGCTGAGAAGGGCATCGGAGAGGTGGATGGCCGTCACCTCTTTACGGAAATGGAGGATTTTTTCCGCAGAAAGGAGGGGTTTCAGGCCAGGAAGGGCCATTCTCGCCTCCCCCAGAAGGATGCGTCTTTCCGCGTCCCGATCCGGGTATCCCATGGAAATGCGCATGAGAAAACGGTCAAGCTGGGATTCGGGCAGGGGATAGGCCCCGGCTTGCTCCCTTGGGTTCTGGGTGGCCATGACAAAGAAAGGGGCTGTGAGGGGTCGGGTTTCCCCTTCCACGCTGACCTGGTTTTCTTCCATGGCTTCAAGAAGGGCGCTCTGGGTTTTGGGTCCGGCCCGGTTGATTTCATCGGCAAGGAGAATCTGGGTGAAGATGGGGCCGGGATGGAAATGGAAAACCTTTTCCCTCGGCTCAAAAATGGAAACGCCGAGGATGTCGCCGGGCAGCATGTCGCTGGTGCACTGGATTCTGCGGAAGGTGAGGCCTAAGGTTTTTGCCGTGGCCTTGGCCAGGGTGGTCTTGCCGATGCCGGGCAGATCTTCAATGAGGAGGTGGCCTCCTGCAAGAAGGCAGGCGAGGCAGCGTCTGATGGCCTCATCCTTTCCTAAAACGGCATTGCGGATTTGGTCAAAGGCGGGCATAATCTCAGGATGCATGAGGAAATTTTCCTTTGTAATGGAGCGCTTGGCAAGGCTTTTTTGGTGAACGGCGTTTTTGTGGGGAAGTTTTTTTTCGTCTCTCCCACGACCCCGGCGGAAGACGCGCAGAATCATAAAAACCATAGTAGGCGGCCATGGTGCGCTTGTCAAAAACGAAGGCTGCGGTACAAGGAGAAGAAAATATGCAAAAACGTGGCACCTTCCCTCTCCGGGTTTTGCTGTGCGTATTTCTTTTCTTGTTTTTCAGTCTGGGTTTCGCAAAGGCGGAATCCCCCCTTCCCCTGATGCGCATTTCCGTGGAGAATGCGCCGAGCCATGTGCATTCCATTGCAGTGAAACGCTTTGCAGAAGATCTTGCGGAAAAGACAAGGGGGCGTTTGCGCGTGGAATTCTATGACAGCGCAAGGCTCTACCGGGATGCCCAGGTTCTGAGCGCCCTTGCGGGAGACCGGGTGGAGATGGCTGTACCCGGAACCTGGCATTTTGATCGGTATGAGCCCAATGTGGGCCTTTTTCTTCTTCCTGCCTTTTATGGCCGCAGCAAAGAGGCGGTTCATGCGGTTGTGGATGGGGCTGTGGGAAAGCGCGTGGCGAGCCTGATTGAAGAAAATCTTCCTGTGGTTGTTCCCGGACGCTGGCTGGATCTGGGCTACGCCCATGTGTACAGCAGCCGTCCCATTCGTGTGCGGGAAGATATGGCGGGCATGAAAATCCGGGTTGCGGGCGGGCTTGGTAATGCCTTACGCATCGAAGCTTTGGGCGGAAAAGCCTTGGCCATTGCCTGGCCGGATCTTCCCGCAAGGCTTCTTCAGGGCGACATTGAGGGGGTGCTGACCACCCATGAGACCATTCGCAGTGCAAGGCTCTGGGAGTCTGGCCTTCGGCATGTGTTTGAGGATAAACAGTATTTTCCCCAATACATTCCCCTGATCCGGAAAAGTTTCTGGCGGCGGCTTTCTCCCGACCTGCAGACGCTTTTACGGGAAACCTGGGAGGCTCATGTGGAGGAAGCCCGCAGGGAGGCGGGAAAAGCCCAGGAAGAGGCCAGGGTGATTCTTTTAAATGCGGGGATGGTGATGCATACGCCTTCGGAAGAACGGATTGCAGCATACCGATCTTTTTTAAAGACAAAGGAGAGGGAAATGATGGAAGCCATCGGTGTCCATCCAGATCTTTATGCAGAAACCCTTGAGATTTTTAAAACACATTCCGGGAATGGGACGACCGATCCGTGAAAAAAGACCTGGGGTATCAGGCCGGTTTTTTTCACGGAGGTTATGGGAAAGGGAGCATCATGCATCAGGATAAACTGCGGTATCGTTGTTTTTCCAGCCCTTATGTGGTTTTCAGCATCCTCCTTCTGATCCTGCTATCCCTTTTCTTTGCCTTTGTTATGGTATCGAAGATGGAAAGCCGGAAGACCCTTCTTGAAATGGCGGGCAGCCGCTCCCAGATTCAGGCCCGGATGCTGGCAGAGCATGCCTCCGGGCTTTTCCGGGCCATTGATATCACCCTGGTCTCCCTCCTGTCTTCCCTGGAGGGGATGGAAAATCCCACAGATGAAAAGATGCGCCGCAGAATCCGGGAACGGGTGCTTTTTCTGCATCAACTGAAAAACATTCATGTTCTGGATGGGCAGGGTCGTCTGTTTTATGCCTACCTCGGTACGCCCATGCCGGGCATGGACAGGGCGGATATTGCCTATCTTTTGGGAATACACAGGGATGCCATGATGGATTTTCATATCAGCGTGGCCAGGGGAGATGAAAACACCGGCTCGGTAATCCGATTCAGCCGCAGAATGGAAACGACGGATGGGGATTTTCGGGGCATTCTCATCGCCTGTGTGGATTTCAATTATTTCCGCGAGCGTTATCGGGAATACGAACCCAGCGGAGTGAACGCCATTGCCCTTTACAACGTGGATGGCGAGATTCTGACAGGCTGGCCTTTTCCTTTTCCTGATCCTTTGCAGGAAAACCAGTCCCATCTTTCCGAGCGGCCCTATTTCCGTCAATTTGAAACCCGGAATCTGACCCAGGGGGGGATGCGTATCTTTGAGAACGAAATCACCCTCATGGCGACCTGCCAACTTCCTGATTTTCCCTTTCACATCGCCCTGGCTGTGGATAAAAGGAGTGTTCTTGAGAACTGGAAACGGGAAGTGCATCATGTGTACCTCATTTTCGGTATGGCGGTTCTGGGACTTCTTCTCATGACGCGGGTGCTGCACAAGCAGGCGAACCGGCAGCGCAGGGCGGAAATCCGGGCCCTGCAGTTCAAGGCCAAATCCGAGCTGACCCAGCTTATGCGGGAGATTGCCGTTCTCACCCAGGATGCGGACAGCATGGAAGCGGCGGTGGACGTTTTTCTTGGAAAAATATCTGGTTATGCGGAATGGGAAGCTGCCACCCTCTGGATCGGTCTGGAGAATGAGGCGGGTTGCATGGTGTTTTCGGCCTACCACCGCGCGCCGCAAGGGCCTTGGACTGATTTTCTCAGATCCCTTGAGGATGAAATTGTCCTGGAAGATCTGATGGCCTTGAAAAACCCCCTGGTGCTTTCCGTTCATGGGGAAACGGCAGAGGGGGATGCACAGAGGGAAAAGGCGCTTTTTTTCGATAAGGGAGATTCTCCGGCAAAAAGCGCCTGCATCCTGCCCGTTTCCGATTCTCCCCATGTGGCGGCCGCGGCTTTCTTTTTTTCCGCATCCGGAGAAAAAAAGGACAAGCAGCTTCTTTATATTATGATGCAGGCGGCGGCCTTTGTGGGGCGTGTCATTGAACGCCGGGTCACGGAAACCCGGCTTGCCGCTTCCGTGGAGACACACAAGAAGATGCAGCAGGAATTGGCAAAGGCCAAGGAAAAGGCCGAAGCGGCCAGTGAAGCGAAAAGCGCTTTTCTCACCCACATGAGCCATGAGCTGCGCACGCCCATGAATGGGGTGCAGGGCATGACGGATCTTCTGCTTCACACCCGGATGGATGCGGAACAAAAGGCCTATGTGCGTATTATTCAGGACAGTTGCAGTTCCCTCCTGGGCATGATCAACAGCCTCCTTGACCTTGCCAAGATTGAAGCCGGACAGGTGAGTGTGGAGTGGGGTGCTTTTGGCATCCGCAAATTCATGGATGCCTTCTGCGCTCCCATGACCCTGATGGCCAGGGAAAAGGGACTTTATTTTCTGTGCCATGTGGAAGCGGATGTGCCGGATCAATTGGTGGGGGATGTGGAAAAATTACGGCGGATTCTCACCAACCTTGTGGGCAACGCACTGAAGTTCACCCATGGAGGCGGGATTTCCGTGCGGGTTTCGCGTATCCGGCAGACGGTGGATGAAGAGATTCTGTACTTTTCTGTGGAAGATACGGGGATTGGCATCGCAAAGGATAAGATTCCTTTTTTATTCAAACCCTTTTCCCAGGCCGATGCTTCCATTTCCCGCAAATACGGTGGCACAGGCCTGGGACTGGCCCTTTCCAGGGAGCTTGTGGAGAAGATGGGCGGTGAAATGGGGGTGGAAAGCCGGGAAGACGAAGGGACCACTTTCTGGTTTACCCTGGCCCTGCGGCGGGAGGCCGTTTCGGTGACGGGAAAAGGGAAAAAAGCCTGGCAGCCCCATGCGCGTCCTCCGGAGTGCCTGTTGCATCCCCGGCAGAAAGAAACCCGTATTCTCGTGGCGGAAGACAGCGTAACCAATCAGCAGGTGGCCCTGGGATTTTTAGGTCGCCTGGGCTTGAAGGCGGATGTGGCAAAAAATGGAAGGGAAGTTCTTGAAAAGCTGAAGGAAAAACCCTACGACCTGATTCTCATGGATGTGCAGATGCCCCATGTGGATGGTCTGGAAGCCACCCGGAGAATCCGA
>NZ_JAVETM010000027.1:0-48973 GCF_034006065.1 Desulfobotulus sp.
GCGTTACTCACCCGTGCGCCACTTTACTCATCCCCCGAAGGGAACTTTCTCGTTCGACTTGCATGTGTTAAGCACGCCGCCAGCGTTCATTCTGAGCCAGGATCAAACTCTCCGTTGAATCTCTGTAACGTCTCAAAAAAGAGACTTACTCAGGGGCATGTTCTTATCTTTCACTGTCCGATTTTCAAAGATCGATCTTTACTTTCCCATCCAAGCTCTATTTCCTACTGCTCTGTCCGGAGCCAAACACGCTCAAGACCCGCGCTTTCTATGCGAGACCGGCCGACATGTCAAGAACTTTTTTTAAAGCTTTTTTCAGGGTCATCTTCTTTTCTGACAAATGGCGTCCGACATTCCGGATAAAACTTCAGGATAATTCAGAAAAAACATCCAGAATGCGATTGCTTTCCCGCAGAGCCTCGCCACAGAAAGGCCCCAGAAAATCCCGCAGCTCCTCCATCCACTGCCTCCGTGAATTCCCCTCAACCGCCAACATTTTTTCCGCCGTATCCGCCAGAACCTCCGAAAAAAGACCGCTGACCTCCCGCGCATAAGGGTTTCTCGCAATGAGATCCTCATAAAGCCCCAGATCCAACGCAAACAGACGACCCACACAGTCAAGGTTCAGACGGAAAATCAGGGTAGCCACGCTTTTGGCCGTATCCGTATCCAGCCCCTCCCTTTTCATATAAGCCGCTGTGGCAATGGTAACAAGGTGGGTAACACTCTGCACAAAAGCCATATGCCGGTCATGGTCTGCGGGAGGCATCACGGAAACCCGTGCGCCGGCCTCTTCAAAGAGAATACGGAAAGGCGCTGTCCAAGTCTCTCCCCGCCCTGGGGTCAGAATCACATTCTGCCCCTGCATGGTCACCGTATATTGTCCGAACATGGGGTGAATGCCCAGCACCTCCGCAGAAGAGGCCTCCAGCATGGCGGTGATCACCTCTTCTTTCAGGGAGGAAAAATCCACAAAGAGCTGCTCTTCTGAAAAAAGGGGACCCAGCTCCCGGGCAAGGCGTACGGCTGTGGCCATGGGCGTTGACAGGATCACAATGTCCGAGCTCTGCACCAGGGCTTCGTTCGTCATCTCCGTACCCAGATCCGACACCGTCACAAAAAGCCCCCGCTCCCGGAAAAAAACCGAAAACCAGCGCCCCATGCCTCCGTTGCCACCGATAATGCCGATTCTTTTACCCTGAAAGATCTCCGGAATCATCGGATGGCCCTCCAACGCAGAAGATGATCCGCCACCACAAGCTTTGCCATGGCCTCGGCCACGGGCAGAATACGGGGAATGGCCGCCACATCATGCCGTCCACGGGTCACAATGCTTCTCGGATTCCCATGGATGTCCACGGTCTGCTGGGGAATGGTGATGGAGGGAATGGGTTTCACCGCAAGACGCAGCACCACCCGCGCACCACTACTAATACCCGCAAGAATGCCGCCGCTGTGGTTGGAAAGAAAACCCTCTGGTGTCATGGCATCATTGGACATGCTGCCCTGCATGGCGGTCACGGCAAAACCGGCCCCGATCTCCACCCCCTTGACCGCGCCAATTCCCATCATGGCTGCGGCAAGGTCTGCATCCAACTTGTCGAACACAGGATCCCCCAGACCCGCAGGAAGGCCGTCGATCCAGAGCTCCACAAGACCGCCGATGGAATCCCCCGCAGCCCGCACCTCCGCCACACGGACCTCCATGGCCGCTGCAGCATCGGGATCAGGGCACTGGTAAGCATTGGTGGCAACAGCCGCCATATCCCGCTTTTTCACCTCAACTCCTCCCAGGGCCAGAGTGAAGGCCTTGACGGAAATCCCTTCCTTTTCCAGAAGAAGTCCGGCCACAGCCCCGGCCGCCACCCTTCCAATGGTTTCGCGGGCCGAAGCCCGCCCCCCGCCCCGCCAGTCCCGGATGCCATAGCGGGCCTGATAGGTGACATCCCCATGGCCTGGACGAAAAAGATCCTGGATGGATGTATAAGCCTCGGACTTGGCATCTTTGTTCCACACCAGAATGGAAATGGGGGTGCCTGTGGTTCTGCCCTCGAACACCCCGGAAAGAATCTCGCAGAGATCCGCCTCCCTGCGGGTGGTGCTGGTTTTTGCCTGTCCGGGTTTTCTCCTGTCCAGCTCCCGCTGCACAAGGGCTTCATCCAGCGCCAACCCCGGCGGGCAGCCGTCAATCACGCACCCTACGGCCGGGCCGTGGGATTCCCCCCAGGTGGTGACACGAAACATATGACCCATGGTGCTTCCTGGCATCCCAAACCTTCCTTTTTCATAAAATGGGGCTTCTCTGCCCTGAACAGGAAACCGTTTTTTTACCCCGCCCCTTTTTTTTAAGGGGCCTCATTGCAGGGAAAGAATCTTCAGGGCCAGGGCTTCCGGTGTCAGAAGATCCGTATCCACCGTGTCATGGGCCGCCGCCGCATACAGGGTCTCCCGGGCCGCCATCACATCCCGCACCTCATCCAGGGCCGATGTTCCCGTAAGGGAGGGCCGCACAGCCCCCCTTGCCAGATCCTCCTCCATGCGCTGCACCACTGTTTCGGCAAGGGCGCTGAGACGCACCACCCGACCCGCATCCCGCATTTTCCGGATATTGTCCGGCCGGGTTACAATACCGCCGCCCGTGGCAATGACACCAAAGCCTTCCGCAATCACCTGCTCCAGAGCGAGGCTTTCCCGATCCCGGAATGCTTCCCAGCCTTCCTCCGCCACCAGGGTTCCGATGGGCCGCCCCGCGTCCTCCTCAATGCGGACATCCAGATCCACCCAGGAGCACGCGAGCATACGGGCCAGATGACGGGCCACCGTACTTTTCCCCACGCAGCGGTATCCCACAAGAAAAATACGCGATCTCATCCCATGACCCCTGAAAACACTTCAAAAAAATTCGGGAAGGATTTGGCCACACAGCCGGGATCCGTAATCTCCACACCCTGCACCTTCAGGCCCGCAACGGCAAAACACATGGCCATCCGGTGGTCATCATAGGTGTGAATTCTTGCCCCGTGCAGGGGCTGCCCCCCCGTGATTTCCAGATCATCACCCACAATACGCACCACCCCGCCCATGCGGGTAAGCTCCGTTGCCACGGCACTCAGGCGGTCACATTCCTTTTCCCGCAGATGGGCCACATTGCGGATGCGGCTTGTCCCCTCGGCAAAGGCCGCCACCACCCCAAGGGTGGGCACCATGTCCGGCATGTCTCCCATATCCACGTCAATGGCCTGCAATTTGCCGCCCTTCACCGTGATGCCCCGGATGTCACTGGCCACCGTACAGCCCATGCGCTCCAGAATGCCCAGAAGTCCCAGATCTCCCTGGGCTGAACCCAGAGAAAGTCCTTCCACGCTTACGGAACCTCCCGTAATGGCAGCGGCGGCAAAAAAATAACTGGCATTGGAAGCATCCGGTTCCACAAGATAACTTCCCGCCCTGTAGGTCTGGCCTCCGGGAACAATATAGTGGGTGTCCCCTTCCCGGCTGAAGGCAATACCCATCTTTTCGAGAATCTCCAGGGTCATGAGGATATAGGGCCTTGAGACCGGCCCACGGGTCACGGTGATGTCCAGCCCCTTTTCCAGGCAGGGTGCCATGAGCAGCAGCCCGGAAAGGTACTGACTGCTCAGATGGCAGGCAATGGAAAGGGCCCCTCCCCTGCGGCTGCCCCCGCCGATGACCACGGGCGGACAGCCCGTATCCTCAACACTGCGTGCGGGGATGTCCACCTGGGCCAGGGCATCCAGAAGATCTCCCAGAGGACGCTGGCGCATCCGCGCATTGCCATCCAGGGTGCTGGCCTTTTCTCCAAGCCCCGCCACAGCGGAAAGAAGCCGCATGGAAGTCCCTGAGTTCCCAAGAAAGACGGAACTTTCCGAACCCTGAAGCCTGCCTCCTTTTCCTTCCACAGTCATGCGGCCGTCACCATGGTCTGTGATGGGAATGCCCATCTGTCTGAGGGCCTGGGTCGTGAGCAGGGTGTCCTCACTGCGCAGACAGCCCGACACTTCCGAAGGTCCGCCCGCCAGCGCGGCTGCAATGAGGAGCCTGTGGGTGTAACTTTTGGATCCCGGAACCCGGACGCGCACACCTTCCGGACGATGGGGCCGCACCGTAAACGGAGCTTCGGACATCTTTCCTCCTTACTTTTAAAAATTCAGCCATCTGGGTTTCATGGCAGACCAAAATGTCTCACAGACTGGCCTCCACCGCCCTGCGCATCACATCCAGGGGGGCGGGCTGTCCTGTCCAGGTCTCAAACTGTAAGGCCCCCTGACGGATGAACATTTCAAGACCATCCACCACCCTGCAACCACAGGCTTCCGCAGCGGCCAGAAGCCGGGTTTTCCGGGGCGCATACACAATGTCCATCACCACCATGCCCGGATGCAGTACCCCTGCCTCCACGGGCATGGCATCAGGAAAAGGGTGC
The DNA here is from genome assembly GCF_034006065.1 of Desulfobotulus sp. NCBI lineage: Bacteria > Pseudomonadati > Thermodesulfobacteriota > Desulfobacteria > Desulfobacterales > Desulfobacteraceae > Desulfobotulus > Desulfobotulus sp. Next base: position 4,445 of record NZ_JAVETM010000027.1, read on the forward strand.
ATCCCCACGGAGGTGGTGTTCACCAGCACCGCCACATCCTCTCCGGAAAAATCCGACAGAGGACAGAAAGGGGCTTCCAGTTCCCGGGCCAGGGCTTCCCCCCGCTCCCGGCTCCGGTTCACCACCAGGGGCTCTCCGCCCGCATCGCGGATACCATAGGCCACGGCCCTGCCTGCGCCTCCCGCACCAATGACGGCCACCCGCTTTCCCTCAAGGGATGTGACCGACAGGAGCGCATCCCGTGCGCCGCACCAGTCCGTGTTCATGCCGGAAATCCGGCCATCCTCCCCAAGACAGAGGGTGTTGACCGCACCCATGGCTTCCGCCATGGGATCCAGCGCATCCACAAGGGAAAGAAAGGCCTCCTTGTGGGGCAAAGTCACACTCATGCCCCGGATGCCCAGGGTGCGCATGGCTTCGGGCACGCCTTCCGGATTTTTCACATCAAAGGCAAGGTAGGCGGCATTGATGCAAAGGGCAGAAAAGGCCGCGTTGTGCATCACAGGGCTGCGGCTGTGTCCCACAGGATGTCCCAGCACTCCGAAAAGCCGGGTTCCGCTGTCCATGGCATCTCCTTTAAGAAGGGCAGCGGGCATAGGAGCCCACAATTTTCAGAAACAGACAGTTGGGCCGCATACGGGCCACAGCCTCCCGCACACCCTCATCCTCATGGTGTCCCTCCAGATCCGCAATGAAAAAATAGCTCCAGTTTTCCTGGCGGGTGGGACGGGACTCCAGTTTCACAAGGTTGATCCCCAGATCCGCAATGGGCTTCAGGCTGCTGAACAGGGCACCCGGCACATGGGCCGTCACGAACATGAGGGTGGTCTTGTCCATGCCCGTGGGCTGGGTTTCCTCCCTGCCGATCACAAGGAAACGGGTGGTGTTGCGGCCGCTGTCCTCAATGTGGGAGGCCAGCACCTGAAGGTTGTAAATGGCTGCGGCCTGATTGCCCGCCACAGCCGCTGCTCCCGGCTCCATGGCCGCCTTTCTCGCCGCCGCCGCCGTGCTGGCCATTTCCACAAGCCGCGCGTGGGGAAGGTGCTGGGCCAGCCAACCCCGGCTCTGGGCCAGGGCCTGGGGATGGGAATACACCACGGACACGGCCTTGAGATCCGTTTCCCTGGAAAGCAGATCATGGGAAATGGCAAGGCAGGTTTCCGCACAGATTTTTAAGGGAGAAAGAAAAAGCAGATCCAGGGTATGGTTCACCGCCCCTTCCAGGGAGTTTTCCACAGGCACCACCCCAAAGTCACAGCTTCCCTTTTCCACCTCCTCAAAAACCTCGGCAATGGTGGTTCTCGGAACAAACTGCCCTGCGTACTCAAAGTGCTGGAGGGCTGCGATGTGGGTGTTGGTGGCTTCCGGCCCCAGATAGGCGATGGTGCGAGAACGCTGCACCTCCCGCGTGGCCGCCATGATGGTGCCGTAAAGATGGTAGATGAGGGTATCCGACACGGCCCGGCCCGCGCTGCGGCTCACCAGGCGGTCAAAAATACTTTTTTCCCTGGATCGGTCCAGAACCTGAAGCCCCGCCGCCTCCTTGATGGCTCCGATCTCCCGGCCCAGATCCAGACGTTCGTTGAGCAGATCCAGAATGCTGTCGTCAATCGTGTCAATGCGGGTACGGAGTGCTTCCAGGGCCCGTCGAACCGCTTCCATGTCCGCTGTCATCCGGCCTCCCGCCTATTTCTCCGTTATGGTTTCTTCCACAGCATGACCGAAATGACGGCCCCCCTCTTCGAGACAGACCAGAACCCGGTCTCCGGGATTCAGGGTCACAACGGATACGGGTCTGCCTCCAGGTGCTGTCAGGCGGATGGTTTCCGCATTCTGCACAATGGTATGCACGCCCTTGCCCGCCACCTCGGCGCGGATCAGAAGAAGTGGCCTTTTTTCAATCTTCACCCGGCCCACCACAGCGGGGCTGGTATTCCCCTCGCTGTCCACCAGCATCACCGTGTCTCCGGCGCTGAGCTCCGCCAGATACCGGGTACGGCCTCCGTCCACACGGGTATAGGCGTGCACCGCCCCGGCGTTCACCCGAAAGGGTCTGGGTGCCACATAGGGATTGGACTCCGTTTCCGCATGCACAAGGAAAAGGGCCGAAGAGCTGTCCCCCACCAGCATGCCCTGCCCGGGCACCATGGAAGTGCAGGTATCCACGCAGACCCGGTCGCCCATACCCAAAGACCGAACCTCCGTGACCACAGCCTCTTCCAGTGCCTCCCTGCCGCCTTGAACCTGAAGTCCTTCCAGGGCCGCCTGAAGGACCAGAGGCTCCTGGATGTCCAGCATCACACGCCGCACCCCCACCTCGAGAATGCCAAAGGCCGTGCGGGCTGCATCCAGGCTTTTCACCACAGGCATGACATCCACTTTTTTGGCAATGAGATTTTCCAGGGGAATGATGGTCCAGTCCGTACATTCCAGCACCACAAGGCGGCTTGCGGCGAGGCCCGCCACCTCTTCCTCCTGCTTTCCGTCCGAAATCCTGAAAATCTCCGCCGTCTCTCCGGGAACATAGTCCCCGTCCGAAGCCAGTACCGGAATCCTTGCCAGCGCTTTCACCGCCTCGCCCCTGCCGTCCTCCACCCAGAGTCCCTGGGCTCCGCCCTCCAGGGCGGTGAGCACCAGTTCCTTGTTCCAGGGGGCTATCTTTACCCAGACTTCCTGCATGAATGACCTCTTTTCTTCCTTAAAAAGGGGGGTTATCCCCATTGCTGACATTCTGACTTTCTTCAAGCACGCCGCCCTTTTTCAAGCCATAAAAAAAGGGCGACCTGCCTTCAAGCCTCCCCTTTTTCCACAGCACGCATGATTTCCATGGCCGCATCCACAGAAGCCCCTTCGTTGATGATGGCCGAAAAAGCCTTCACCAGAGCTGTGGGATTTTTGTGCTGGAACACATTCCGACCCATGGAAACCCCAGCCCCCCCTGCATCCGCTGCACCTTTCACCATCTCCAACACATCCCGGTCCGAATCCATTTTAGGCCCTCCTGCGATGACCACAGGCCGGAAGCAACCTTCCACCACCTCGCGGAAACTCTCCGCAGACCCGGTGTAGGAGACTTTCACAATGTCTGCCCCCATCTCCGCCCCCACGCGGGCTGCATGCTTGATCACCTCCTTATCATATTCATTGGTGATCTTCTCCCCCCTGGGGTACATCATAGCCAGAAGTGGCATGCCCCAACTGCGGGCCTCATAGCTGATGCGGCCAAAATCATTGAGCATCTGTTTTTCGTCTCCGTTACCCAGGTTCACATGAACACTGACCGCATCTGCCCCCAGGCGGATGGCCTCCTCCACGGAACACACGATGGTTTTGGCATTGGGTTTGGGGGAAAGATTGGTGGAAGCGGAAAGGTGAATGATGAGGCCGATGTCCGGGCCGCTGCCCCGCAGCCCGTCCTCCACAAGGCCCTTGTGTTCCACAATGGCATTGGCTCCGCCTTCGGCCACCTTCTGAATGGTAGATCTCAGATTGCGGATACCGTCAATGGGACCTACGGAAATTCCATGGTCAAGGGGAACAATGATGGTTTTTCCTGTCGTCCGGTTAATAATACGTTCCATGCGAATCTGTTTGCCGATCATGACTGCCTGTCTCCCGTAACGTTTTTTCGATATAAAAAGGGCCGTGAAGAGGTCTCTCCACGGCCCTTGTCTCATCTGTTTTTTTCAGGGGGTACCGTGGGGAGTCTTTTGGCGACCCGCCCTCGGTACGTGTGCTTTTTTAAAGGTTTTGCTGTGGCGCACACGCAGGCAGGTCGATACTAAAATAATAGTACCACCAATAATAGCTGTTAAAGCTGCCTGCAAATGTGTTCTTCACTGCGCCAAACCTTTCCCAAAAAATTACAATTGAAAGAACGCTACACAATCAATGACCCAAGGTCAAGTTTTTTTTGCATCTGCACCACAGTGGGATACTTGGCCTTAGAATTCGAGGAAAAAAGTCCGGACTCCTTAAAATACGGGAAATCGTGGTTGCACAGAACTCTGCTTGCTGCTATAGATTAACGGCATAAAACAATGTTCACATTGATTTTTATGGTAAAAAATCAGACCTCTGTCTTTTCCCGATGAAAATCCGGGACGGATGTTTATACAAATTTTGCGGTAACATTTTAATTTTCAAACGGAATTTTATAAAGTTCCCCCTTGACAGCCCCCAGGCAAGCACGTAATTTGAGCGCCGTATATGCAATTCTTTTCCACCGAGGGCAACATGTTCCGGAAACACCCGGCGCCCCCCCTTTGCTGTCTTTCATACCCGCTGTATCGATTATATCATAACCCCTTCACCACAAGCTGATGATTAACATTCTTTAAGGAGGTTCTGCATGAACAAGGGTGATTTGGTCGCAGAAGTTGCAAAGGTTGTAAGCTCAAAAAAAGACGCGCAGGCTGCCGTGGACTGTGTCTTTGCCACCATCACCAAGGCGCTGGCGGACAACGAACCCGTGACCCTCGTGGGTTTTGGTACCTTCAAAGCCATGGAGCGCCAGGCCAGAAAAGGGCGCAACCCCCAGACCGGAGAAGAAATCGAAATCGGTGCCCGGAAAACTCCCAAATTCATTCCGGGAAAAGCCCTCAAAGACTCCATGAAATAGCACACGCCTTCCCCTCATGTGCCAACGGGAAGGCATGCTGCCCAAAGAACCCATGCTTTGGATCATCCGGATCAAGCGGAACCAGACAAGACACCCAGGGCGTGATGGAGCCGGAAAAACACTCACCGTCTTCCATCACGCCTTATTTCCCTGCATCTCCAAGCCCTATTCCAAAAACCCGAACCTCTGAATTTTCACCTTCCACAAAAACAACAGATTCCAAATTCGCCGTTGCAATCCACACAAAAGCGTATACAATTTATGCGTTTTAGCTTTTTTTGCTGGATGCATCCCGCAGATAACCCCCAGATACCGGCATTCGCATACGATCGTGGACCAAAAAATAGAACTCATCATTAAAAATCCCTTGGGCCTGCACGCCAGACCTGCTGCGTCCATCGCGCGTATTGCGCAGTCTGCAAAGGGGGGGATATGGATCTGTCGTGAGAAAACGGAGGTGGACGCCTCGAGTATCATTGACATCCTGACCCTGGCCTGTGAGCAGGGCAGCCGCATCACGATCTACGCAGAAGACCCCCACGACCGTCCCCTTCTCGACAGCATCGCCCAGCTCGTCGAAGGCGGATTTGGAGAATAAGCGATGCCTACGGGAGAAAAAAAAGAGACCCTCCTCCAAGGGATCAGCGGTGCCCCAGGTATCTGCATCGGCAAAGCCTACCTTGTAGATCAAGAAGGTGTGGATGTCATTCCCCAGTACGCCATTGAAGACGTCCTGCGTCCCCAGGAAGTCAGCCGTTTTAAAAGCGCCGTGCGTAAGGCCAAAAATGAACTCCTCGAAATTATCAGCGCCACACCCGAAGCGCTCAAAGAACATATTCAGATTCTGGAAACCCACCTGGTCCTTTTCAAAGACAAAATGCTCTATGGGCGCACCATTGAAACCATTGAAACCGAAGGGGTAAATGCGGAGTGGGCTCTGAAAAATGTAGTGGCCGAAGTCCGCGCCATGTTCCAGAACATTGAAGACCCCTATTTGCAGGGACGGTCCGCTGACATCGTCCATGTCTCCGAAAGAATCATGCGCAACCTGCTCGGAGCAGAAGAAGAAAACATCAGCAGCATTAACAAGCGGGTCATTCTTGTGGCCAACGACCTTTCCCCCTCCCAGACCAGCCAGATTCAGCTGGAGTGGGTCATGGGTTTTGTCACGGACCACGGAGGCTCCGCCTCCCACACCAGCATCATCGCCCGTACCCTGGGTATCCCCTGTGTTTTGGGCCTCGAAAAAGCCACAAGCGTTCTGCGCAATGATGACATCATCATTGTGGATGGCATTGCCGGAAAGGTCATCGCCAACCCCGAAGATGAAACCCTTTTGTTGTATGAAGAAAAAAAACGCCGTTTTGAAGAACACAGAGCTTCCATCTCCCGCAGCAGCCATCTGCCTTCCATCACCACAGACGGCACAGAAATTCAGGTGATGGGCAATATCGAACTGGCGGAGGAGGTCGTTTCTGTGCGAGATCATGGCGGAGACGGCATCGGACTTCTGCGCACGGAATTTCTCTACCTGAGCCGCAGAAATTTTCCCAGTGAAGCGGAGCTCTTTGACCAGTACAGGGAAGTTCTGGAGTTGATGGCTCCCGCGCCCGTGACCTTCAGAACTCTGGACATCAATGGTGACAAAGCCATTGCCTATACCCTTTCCCCAGATGAGGCCAATCCTGCCTTAGGCCTTCGCGCCATCCGTTTCTGTCTGAAAAAAAAAGAAGTTTTCAAAACCCAGCTCCGGGCCATCCTGAGGGCAGCCGCCTTTGGGAATGCCCAGATCATGTTTCCCATGATCTCCTGCATTGAGGAGGTCCGGGAAGCCCGCCAGCTTCTCACGGAAAGCGCAGGGGAACTCGCCCGGGAAAAACAACGCCATAACCCGGACATCCCCGTTGGTATCATGATTGAAGTGCCCTCCGCTGTGGTTATGGCCGATGTCCTTGCCAGGGAGGTGGATTTTTTCAGCATTGGCACAAACGATCTGGTACAGTATCTCTTAGCCATTGACAGGGGCAACCCCCAGGTGGCTCATTTGTACAACTCACTCAATCCTGCTGTGCTGCGCATGATTAAAAGGGTTGTGGACGAGGCGGAGAAAGCAGGTATTTCCGTTGCCATGTGTGGAGAAATGGCGGGAGACCCCTTCCACCTGCCCGTACTCATGGGCCTCGGAATACGGGAACTGAGCATGAATCCCCAATCCATGCCCGCCATTAAAAACACCATCCGCAACCTGGAAAACAAAGATTGTCGCCTCTTCACAGAGGAGCTTCTCCAGAAAAGCAGCACTCAGGATGTCATGCAGGCCATATCCCAGAGATACGGTAAGCTCATGGAAACAGACTTTGCCTGACACCTGAAACACTCCCACGGCGAATCTCCGGAGTTTTTCACGCCAGCTTCAGGCTTTTCAGGGATGCGAAGGAAGGAAACTCAGGTGAACAGCACCAAGACCATCACCGATAACCGCAAAGCGCGGCACAATTATACCTTTGAAGATGTCATGGAAACGGGGATTGTACTTACGGGTACGGAGGTCAAATCCTTACGGAATGGCCAGGTGAATCTGACGGACGCCTATGCCCAGATTAAAAATGGTGAAGTATTTCTCCACCATATGCATATCAGCCCCTACACCCATGCCTACTACAACAATCACGATCCCCTGCGTGTCCGCAAACTGCTTTTGCATAAGCGTGAAATCATCAAGCTAATCGGTAAGACCAAAGAAAAAGGCTACGCCCTGGTTCCTGCCAAGCTCTACTTCAAAGAGGGCAAGGTCAAGGTCGCCCTGGCGCTGGCCCGTGGCAAAAAAACTTACGACAAACGTATCACCATTAAGGAGAGGGAGGCCAAACTGGCCATGGGGCGATTGAATCGCCAGAAGCATGGGTAGCCGGTCCACACGCCGGATTCCCCCAAAGGCTCTTTACCCTTGCCTGGGATGCCTGCTGAAGATTTTCTTTCCCAAGCCCCGGAGCCTCTCCATTCCACAGGCGGTTTTTCATGGCCCATGACCCGGAACTTCTGCCCCAATACCTGCTGCGTCCAGGATTTCTCTTCATTCCCGATGAAGCCATGCAGATCTCCGCAGTACTGGGCTCCTGCGTGGCCGTTGCCCTTTTTGACCGCAGGCATCGACGGGGCGGCATGAATCATTTTCTTTATCCCTCTGCCCCTGGTCCGGAGCAGTCCACAACCCTCTATGGCAATGTGGCAACCCGGGTACTGATCCGCAGCTTTCTTGACACTCCAAGCTCTCAAAAACATCTTGAAGCCATGATCTTTGGCGGAGCGGCTCCCGAATCTATGGTGGAAACCCTGGGCATAGCCGAAAAAAATATCCATATCGCCCGCTTCCTCCTCCAGAAGGCCGGAATCCCCATCAGTGTGGAAGACGTGGGAGGAACACGGGGAAGAAAGGTTGTTTTTGATACCGCATCCGGAGAATCCATCGTATACAGGGCGGAACGCCTCCGCCAGGGGGATTGGTACCCATATGCGGGGATGCGCTGAAAATACAAAAACACCCGCATCCCGTTGGCGCTCATCCGTCGACTGAAAAGGAGGTGGCATGCACGAGCAGGAACAACGGGATCGTTTGCTGCAGATCGGGTGTGATCTCAACGCCATCCAGGATCTGGACATCCTCATGGAGCGCATTCTTACCGAAGCCCGGGATTTTGTGGATGCAGATGCAGGCTCCATCTATATTCTGGAGGATCGGACCCTGCGCTTTGCCTATACCCAGAACGACACCCTTCAGAAAAAACTTTCCCAAGGGGAAAAGCTGCTTTACAGCACTTTCACCCTGCCCGTGAATGACCGGAGCATTGCGGGCTATGTTGCCCTCTATAACCGGACCCTCTGTATTGATGACGTCTATCGTATTCCCGAGACAGCCCCCTATCGCTTCAGCCGATCCTTTGACGTGCGCTCCCAGTATCGCAGCCGCTCCATGTGTACCCTTCCCCTCACAGGCATGAACCAGAAGGTTCTCGGAGTCTTGCAGATCCTCAATGCGCTGGCTCCGGATCGATCCGTTCGGACCTTCACGGACCAGGACATCCGGATTCTTCAACATTTTGCATCCATCGCCTCCCTTGCCCTGGAACGGGCCCAGCTCACTCGCTCCATCCTTCTGCGCATGATTCAGATGGCCGAGATGCGAGATCCCAAGGAAACAGGCGCCCATGTCAATCGGGTGGGCAGTTATGCCGTTGTCCTTTACGAGACCTGGGCCAGGCGCAGGGACATTGATCCTGTCACCCTGGAGCGCCAACGGGACCGCCTCCGCATGGCCGCCATGCTGCATGATGTGGGCAAGGTCGCCATACCGGATCACATTCTCAAGAAACCCGGACGCTTCACAGAAGAAGAATTTCTCACCATGCAGCAGCATACCCTTCATGGGGCCAGGCTTTTTCTCAATCCTCTTTCGGATTTTGACCATGCAGCAGCAGAAGTCGCCCTCACCCATCATGAACGCTGGGATGGCAAAGGCTATCCCGGCTATGTCGATCCTGCAACGGGCCTTCCCCTCCCCGACAAAACCGATGATCAGGGGAGCGCCCTTCCACGAAAGGGAGAAGAAATCCCCCTTTTTGGCAGAATCGTTGCCCTGGCAGATGTCTATGACGCCCTCTCCCATCAACGGGTATATAAGGAAGCCTGGGAAGAAGAGAGAGTCCTCGGACTCATCCGCGATGGATCAGGCACACAGTTTGACCCGGAGCTGGTGGAAATTTTTTTTGAATGCCTGGATACCTTCCAGCAAATTTCCCTGCGTTTCCCCTGAATGCCATGTGCATGGCATGCAACAGAATATTGACAGAAAAGTCATACCTTTGACGTATCCTCCCCCGCAGCCTTACCCGTAGCCTGGGCCGATGGCATGGAAACCGGAGTTTTCCGCCACCGGCTCCTGCCAAAACGGAGGTAGCCTTCCACATTATAAAAACGGGCATCTGCGGTTTTACCATCTGCACCCAGGACAGGAACCTCAATCTTTGGAATCAGGTACTTGGCCAGAGCCTGACTGCCCCCCCCGGTCAAAATCACACCCTGCATATCCCACTCATCGGCCCATAAACGGGTAATTTCTCCCACAAGCTCTTCCGCCGCCCGCTCAAAAATCCTGTCTCTCAGATTGGCAATGTGGTATTCCTTGCCCCGAATCTGAATCCATCCTTTCTCCACAGCGTCATAAAGGCGGTAGAGTTCCACCTGAACTCCGGACTCCCGTTTCAATTTTTCTGCAATGGCCATAAAACTCCGAGCCATCCCCATATCCACGGTGGAGCTGCTGCGCTCCACATAGGCCATGCGGTCAAACATGAGAAAATCGGTGGTTCTGAATCCGATGTCCACCACACCGATCTTTTTTTCCGGCAGATCCCGGTTCCCGAGCCGTCCGTTTTCATCCATCAGAAGACCAAAAATGCTTCCCAGGGGCTGGGGCATAATCTGCACGGCATGGATGGAAACCTCCCGCTTCTGGCGACTACCATCGGGAAAATGGTAAACCATCTCGTGTTTTCCCGACATGGCCTTGATCATTTTCTCATAATCCTGCTTTAAAAATACCACGGGCAGACCGGACACCACATTAAGGGTAATGCCTTCTTCCGCAAAAAGCCCTGCTGCCGTCAGGGCAAGTACCGGGACAAAATTTTCCAGTAGGCGCTCTTGATCCAGGGTAAACTGCCGCACCGAAGACTGGGCGATGGCAAAATCGCCGATAAAATATTCTTTTCCATCCAAACTGACATGAAGATTTTCGGTAATATCCCTTTTCCCAAGGCCCGTTGAAAACTGAATATCCGTTGTTTCTCCAAGTACAGATTTAAAACACAGGCTTTTCCGGCCGTTGGTTGCTTTTGTGAATCCAAATCCCACATCAATACCAAGAATTTCCATGGGTAACCCTTTCCTTCCGGCCACAGATCAGAGAAAATGCTTCTCACGCACAGACTGCCGCATCGCATACATATGCGAGTCAATAATGCAAAAAAAGAGCCACAATCTCAAGCATTCCCGAAAAAGAACCCCCCCCAAAAAAAATCAATCGCCTCCCTTTTCCGGTAAAGGCCTCAGCTCTGTGACCAGCACCCCGTTTTCCGTGAAATGCCAGCGCACGTCATGCCCGCCCAATCGTGTTCCAAAAGGTCCTGTCCGTTTAGAATAGGCCGGCCTTGGGTCCATCCCCAGAATCTCACAGATCAGGGGCCTCAGATCCCTCTTTCCGGCTTGCACCTGGGCCTCACACTGGGCCATAGTTTCCGGTGTAAAGGTCACATCCAGGCATACTTCCGGGGCCTTTGCCGCAAAACCCCCCTCGGCCTGCTCGATGCTGTCGCCATAGGGAAGGTAAGGTTTGATATCCAGAACCGGTGTTCCATCCATAAAATCACCACCGGAAATCTGAAGTACCACGCCGCCGCCCTGGATACGGATTTCTTCAAGCCGCACGGCGGAAAGTCCGATGGGATTGGGCCTGAAAGGACTCCGGGTGGCATAGACCCCCATGCGCCGGTTTCCTCCTAAGCGAGGTGGCCGCACTGTTGGACGCCAGAAGGCGCCATCATTTCCATGAAAGACAAAAAGTACCCAGATATGGGAAAAATCTTCCAAACCCCGGACAGATTCCGGCGGTGCATAGTCCGGACTCAGATGTAGTTCCGCAAAGGCGGAAGGGGCCAATCCCGCCTGACGCGGAATCCCGAATTTTTCTGAAAAACAGGAGTGGATTTTTCCTATGGGAGAAAAAGAGATGTTTCCATCCATTTTCAGATTCACACAGCCTTTCTTCCATCCATCAGGCAACACCCCGACGTTTACTTTTCCAGGGATTTACGTTATGTAATTGCTTTTGCAAGCATCTTATATTTAAAAATACGAGACAAACATTACCCGGCAAGGATTCAGACCCATGCGATCTTTTCTTTTCTTCTGCCTGAGCGGCCTTCTTTTCTTCGCATCTTCCGGCATGGCCCAGGCCAGACAGGCCTATGTGACCGATAATTTTCAGATCAGCATCCGCCGCGGCCCCACCACAGAGCACCGAATTCTCCGCTTTATCTCCTCAGGCCAAGCCGTTGAGGTGCTGGAGGAAACGGACGGCTGGTCCCACATCCGGACCATTGAGCCTGCAGACCGCCAGATCACAGGTTGGGTTCTGACCCGATATCTCATCCACCGACTTCCCCATGAGTACCAAAGTCTCCTTCTTACCGAGCAAAATGAGAAACTCCAGAAACAGTCCCTGGAAGATCAAAAAGCCCGAAAACTGGCGGAAGAAGAGCTGAACAGACTCCAGAACCTTCTTTCAGAAACACAGACTCAACTCGAAAATACCCAAAGATCCCTGGACCAACTTACCGAAGATGCCTCCGACTACCTGACCCTCCGCCAAAATTGCACGGAGCAGGAAAAGGAGCATGAAAAACTTCTCAGTGAAAACATTATCTTAAGGAAACAAACACGTCACCAGAGCCTTCTCATCGGTGGCGGGCTTGTGCTTGCCGGACTTTTTCTGGGATTCATGTGGGGCCGCAGGGAAAAAAACAGATATTCCGGTCGGCTGATCTGAGAGGCTTTTGCACTTTTTGCCGCAACTCCGGGGGAGCTCACGGGGGGGGCGGAAATCGCGGCCATTGGTTTTTTAAGAAGCGCCCGGCTTGATCAGTCGCAGGTGCCCACGCACTGTGGCAATTCTTTTTTCCAGGTGATCCGGAATCCGGACATTTGCAAGGGTCATCAGCTCAGAGGCCGCCAGAAGGGGGTTTTCATTCTGGCGCTCCAGAGAGAGCCTGAACCACAGAGGCATCCGCAGTTCCACATCCTGCGTCAAAGCCTTAGCGTGAAAACGAAGCCCGTCAATGTGCATAATATCTTTCTGGCTCAGACTGTCTTTTGCCGCGCTTTTTTCCACAATCCGGAGTTCCGCTGCCAGATTGCGCTTGATTTTCCTGTATCTGAATACGGGAGAAATGATAAAATATGTAAAAATATACCCAAAACTTCCGATCAGAAAACCAGCCACAACTCCCCAGAATAAACCACCCATACTGCCTCCTCACTGAGAATGCTTCTTTTCCTTATTTCAGTCACGCCACGGCCGAAATGCAGCGGTACAAGGCCTCAAATTCCAGACTAAGCTTATGCCTGGGATCAAAAAAAGCCATGGGCTCACAGGCAAAATGGGATTCCCGTATCCGCACCGAGGAAGACACATAGGCCGGTATCACGGGAAATCCCTCTTCCTCAATCATGGCAATCAGCTTTGTCGGCAGGCTCGCCCTCGCCTGAAAATGATTGATCACAACGCCCTCTAGACGGAGATGCGGATTATGATCTGAACGGATCTCATCAATGCTTTGTGCAAGGGTATGAAGGGCATGGCGGCTGAAGGCATCACAATCAAAGGGAACAAGGCAGGTGTCTGCGGCGATTAAGGCGGAGCGACTGAAAAAATTCAAGGCCGGAGGCGTATCCACATAAATTTCATCAAAGCCTTCAAGCTTGTGCAAAGCCTCTTTGAGCTTAAACATCTTATAACGGCTTTCCAGTTTCGCCCCCATTTCCTCCAGCTCCGGACTGGCTGCTGCAAGGAAAAGGCCCTCGAAGGGTGTGGCATGAATCACAGAAGTCAGGGGCTTGGACTGAAAAAAACTCACATACAAATGGTCTTTGAAAAAATCTGTGATCCCCGTTTCAGGCATCCCCTGATTCCCGGAAATATACTGGGATGCATTGCATTGGCTATCCAGATCCACCACCAGCACCTGCTTTCCCATACGGGCTGCCATTGCCGCCAGATTGCAGGCGATGGTGGATTTTCCCACGCCACCCTTCTGATTGAAAACCACACGAATCATCCGGCCTCCTTATGTCATCTGCCCAGATCTTGCCACAATGAAAAGCCCACAGCCCCGAAACTCCTACCAGGACTCACGAAGACTGTTCTTCACGCATCCAGGCCCTGTCCGCATCCATAAAATTTTTATCCTCAACCTGCCGCCAGCGGTCATCTCTTTCAAAAAACTGCCTGTCTTTCCTGCGCCACTGGGTTTCGGGATCTCCGTCCTTTTCCAACCAGATGCGATCTTTTCTGTGGAAGGCCCTATCCTCCACCCGCCACTTCGGAGCAGCCTCCGCTGAAATGACGAAAAATCCCGCGACCAGCAGACATACGCCCATGACAGCCCACAACCCCTTTACGGCCATCGCTCCCCTCCAAACCCTCAAAACAGGCTGAGTACCCTGGCATGCTCCCTTTTCAGGGCCGCTTCCTGTTTTTCATGCAGCCAATTGGAGACTTCCTTTCCCGCATACACAATCCGGACATGTCCGCCTGGTGAAAAATCCATGTGAATATGCGTTCTCTGCGTTTCCCAAGTCCACCCACCGCCCTCTTCCGGTGCATCTGAAAGGGGGACTCCTTCTCCATATTTGTCCCTCAGCAGATCCACCAGCGTGCTGAAACCCTCCCTTCCTTTCACAGAAAAAACGTAGCGCGCCTCCACCAGTCGGTTTTCCACAAAACGGTACCGTAAAAAAACCTCGCCATCCAGCATCCATAATTTATAGGAAAGATAAGGTCCTCGTACCGGCTCTGGCGTGGCTTTCTCCGCTGCCATCACGGCAAGACGCCCCATTCCCCAGCGTACCTCACGAAAATCCCAGTCCCCTTCTCCAAAAACAAGCTGGGGCAGAAATACCCAGAGGCACACCATCCGGAAGCACCATTGCTTTTTCCCTACCATGGCCATTTCCTCCCTTGATAGGGGAAAAATCGGCAAAAAACCCCCTGAACTTGAACCAACACCTCCCAGGCTAGGATTTACGACGGGTGAAAACTTTTTTGCGCTACATTCTCTCCCCTGCCCGCATGAGAAATCCGGCCGTATCCAGCATACGGTTTGCATACCCCCACTCATTGTCAAACCAAGCCATGACCGTCAACAGGTTTTCTCCGCACACACTGGTCTGCGTTCCATCCACAATGGCAGAGCGGGTGTCGTGATTGTAATCGCAGGAAACCAAACGCTCTTCCGTGTAACCCAGAATACCGGGTTTCCGGGATGCCGCAGCCTCCAGAATGGCATTCACCTCTTGCTGGCACACGCCCCCCTTCTTTACCCTTGCCGTTAGCTGCATCAAGGAGACGTTCATGGTGGGCACGCGGAGACTCACAGCCTGAAAACACCCCCTGAGGTGGGGCAAAATTCTCTCGATACCCCGTGCAAGCCCCGTTTCCGCAGGAATGATGGAAAAACCCGAACTCCGCGTACGCCGCAGATCCCTATGATGGTAGGCATCTATGACAGGCTGGTCATTCATCATGGAATGAGTGGTGGTGATCACGCCCTCGGCAATGCCCAAGGCTTCATCCAGGGCATGGATGACATGGCAGATACAATTTGTGGTACAAGAGGCATTGGAAACCAGGGATTCCCTGCCTGTCAGGGTCGTCTCATTCAGGCCAAACACCACCGTGGCATCCATATCCGGCTCTCCGGGGCAGGAGAGCAGCACCTTCCTGGCCCCGGCAGATCTGTGTATCTCCACATCTTGTCTCCGGATCCAATGGCCTGAGCATTCCATCACAAGATCCACACCTAAATCCGCCCAAGGCAATCCGATAATTTTCTTCTGATGAAAAACCGCAATGGGATCCCCCTCAATCCAAAGGGTTCCACTGTCATGGGCAACACTTCCGGAAAAACGACCATGGGTGGAGTCATAGCGGGTCAGGTGGGCCATGGATGCAACATCCGCCGGTTCGTTGATGGCAACAATGCGCATCTCATCCCTTTTTTCAGACTCATAAAGGGCACGCAGTATGCATCGACCAATTCTCCCATATCCGTTGATGGCAAGTCTGATGGTCATGATCTCTCTGCACCAAAAAAAGTCGCATCTCCCAAGGCCGAGGAGAAGGAGTTTGAGTAAAAGATACAAGCAGATAAAAAAAGGCAGGCCATAAGGCCCGCCCTTTCATACAAAACAAACCATCTGAAAGTAAAACGGATTAGCGCTTGGAGAACTGGAAACGTGCGCGAGCAGCCCGCTGACCATACTTTTTCCGTTCCTTGGCACGGGCATCCCGGGTAATGAATCCCGCTTTTTTCAGGACGGCCCGAAGCTCAGGCTCTGCTTCCATCAAGGCTTTGGTGATACCATGGCGCACAGCGCCCGCCTGACCCGAAATACCGCCGCCCTTCACGGTTACGGTCACATCATAGCGATCCGCTCTCTCCGTGAGGCTCAGGGGCTGACCCAGCACAAGACGGTGGGTATCGATTTTGAAGTAGTTTTCCACGTCCATGCCATTTACCATAATTTTTCCGGATCCAGGACGAATCCAGGTACGGGCCATGGAAGTTTTACGTTTTCCAGTTGCGTAAAAACTGTTTTGTTCCATATGAATACTCCGGATATTTCGGGTTACTGCAGTTTAAGTTCTTCCGGCTGCTGCGCCGCATGGGGATGCGCCGGCCCGGCATATACATGTAACTTCTTGCGAAGCTTCCGGCCCAGGCTGTTTTTGGGCAGCATACCACGCACAGCAAAACGCAGCAGATCTTCCGGACGCTTTTCCCGGAGTTTTTCCGCTGTTATGGACTTGATACCGCCGGTATACCCGCTATGGCGATAATAGGTTTTCTGTCCCCACTTCTTGCCCGTCAACGCGACCTTATCCGCATTGACCACCACAATGCTGTCCCCCATATCCGAATGGGGCGTGTACAAGGGGTTATGCTTGCCGCGGATACGGGACGCCACCAAGGATGCGAGGCGGCCAAGGATCATGCCTTCCGCATCAATGACCCACCATTTTCCCTGGTTGTCTTCCTTTGTTGCACTGTAAGTATATTTTTTCACCGCTGTCACTCCCGATTAAAATAACATGGTTCCATATCCATTCTGGTGGGCCGTGTCAATGAAGAAATCCTTAAGGATTCCGGCTTCGGAAACGGGGCGATCCGAAGATTGACATCAATGCCCGCGCCCGTTACACAGGCACATAAAAAAGCAGGTCACCAACCTGCCTTCAACAACATCCATAATTCGCTTTACGGAGGACATCTTGAAAAACGACCTCGAAACCGAAGTAAAATTTTATATACCAGAGCCTTCCGCGTTCCGCAACCGGATTCTTTCAGAAAACGGCGTATCCCAGGGTCGGATTTTTGAAAAGAATATCCTATTTGACACACCGGATAAAACACTCCGGAAAAAAGGGGTGCTTTTGCGCCTGCGTCTTGCCGAAAGCTGTATTCTCACCGTAAAAACCCCTCCGGAAACACCGGATCCGGACTTCAAGGTACTGCACGAAATTGAAACCCGGATTGAGGATTGCGAGGCCGCAGCCCGCGTCTTCCGTACTCTGGGATTCACCCTGGAAACGCCCTATGAAAAATACAGAGAAACCTTCCTTCTGGAGAAGGTAGAAATCTGCCTGGATGAAATGCCCTTTGGAGTCTTTGCGGAGCTTGAGGGGGAAAAAAAAGACATCCGAAACGTAGCCCATCGTCTTGGTCTTGACTGGTCCCTGCGTCAGACCCTAAGCTACCGTGCGCTCTTCGAACTTCTGGCCCGTCACCATGGGTACGGTTTTTCCCATATCACCTTCAAAGCCTTTGAAGGCATGCCTGCGGATGTCCCAGCCATACTGCCACGCCTTGCATGAAAACCACAGCGGCCATGGACAAAGCAGATCCTACAGAACCTGGCGAATTTTTTCATCCTTGCCCGGGGTGGGCTCCGGACTGATCCTCTTGACTTGCTCCTGGGGATCTCCCTCCCGGGTGCAGGTCACTTCCGCATTGACCATGCCCCCACTTTCCACCACAAGATCTTTGCAGCTCACCGTGCCTGCGCATCGGCCCGTCGCCAGAATCACAACCCGCTCCCGGGCCTGGATATTCCCCTCAAAAATACCGCCAATGGTCATCTCCTCTACCGTCGCATCACAATAAACCCGGCCTTCCTCAGCAATCACCACAGCAGCGCCCGTAATGGTGCCTTTTACTGTACCCTTGATCACAAGGCGTCCTTTGGCATTGAGAACCCCTTCCACCCGCAGGTCACTGTCAATGATCGATAAGTTCTTCACCTTGCCCACACTCTTTCTCCTTTTATCTCCAAAAAAGGTTGGTGCTGACGAAGACAGGTCCACCTCGGAAGGTTCGGCCACACTCCCGGCACCCCCCTTTTCCGTGGCCTGGGTTCCCGAAAAAATACGACGGAATGGAAACTCCATGGACAAACTCCCTTCATACCCTTGCGCTACATTCTTTCCACCCTGCGCAGAAGGACACTCCGAAGGTGCCCGAAGATCGGACCGGCCCCCCAGAACCCGCATTCTTGACAAGCGCAAGGATCCACGCATCCTTTTTCTACAGACTTCCAGGTCTCGCATCTCCCCCAGATTGCGGTTGAAGGCGCACCTTAAAACCGCCGATTCTCTTTCCTTTAAGGGAAGTTTCCACGGGATACACAAGCCCCTTTCCGCCTTCGGAATACCGGATCCACAGATCTTTTGCCGTGTCAATGGGGTACCCCCGGTCTTCGCCGGTATTGTAGCTTGTGTTCGGTACAAAACCTTTAAAATTCACCACAAGATCCATAGGATCCGTCTGACCGGACTCCACAGCCAGAATCTCAAAAATTGCGCCCAGAGGCACATCCACCATGGCTCCATCCGGAATCCAGAACACCGTCGCATCAATGCGCACCTGATAACTGAGCCCTTCTCCTTGGGGCTGTTCTGTCCGGAATCCGGGTTTATGACTGAAATCCCGGAGAACGATGGCTACGGAACCACAGGGTTCATGATCCTTAAAAACCCGCACCCGCACATTTTCACGAAGGGTCACACTGCGGCCCAGAATATTGACGCCATCCACGCCATCCATGCGCACGGAAAGCCCCCGTGGGTAATTCGCCACCACCTGGGAGACCCGCAGAACAGACCCTTGCGGCACTTCCAGGCGCTCATTTTTTTTCACCACAAAGGGTGGATACCCTTCCACAGAAACCACCAGGTAATCAAGCACCGGGGGCGGTATCCGCAGGGCTGGAATTTCCGGAACAATATCCAGAAACTCCATAAAACCATTGATGGCGTGGATGTGATGCTGCACCTTCATCTTCAGAGGAAGACTCTTACTCGTCTCCACGCCAAAGGCAGGAATCTCCCTTTGTGTCAGTGCATAAAAAGTGGCAGAGTTGCGCTGTTCCTTGTGGAGGGAATCTTCTTCAAGGGTTCGGTGATTATTAAAATGAAAATGATGCCCTGCTTCCGGAATTTGCGCATTCATTTTCTTGACAACAAAATCCGCCATGGCCCCAAGATCCAGGATGTGCCCATCCCTTCTACCATACTGGGCAGCGTCCGCAATGAGGGATTGACCGTATCGCAGGGGATTCCGCTCTTTGGATATCCAGCGGGGTGCATAAAAACCTGAGCCCTCATGCAGGTTCAAGAGCAGATCACTCTCGCCCATCAGATCTTTTAAAACCTCAACCACCTTGCCTTCATAGTCTCCCCCAGGCCCCGCAGTTCCGAAACAGCGGTTCATATCCCTGCGGATCTGTCGTTTGCTTTCCACGATGGAGGGAAGATTGGCTCTCGGGACCACAATCAAGTTACCCCGCTTCAGGGTCAGATCCACATAATGATCCGCAGCCAGAAATCCAGCCGGTTCATCTCCCTGGATACCGCCAATAATCATGAGGGTTTTTCCCGCTTCCTCCCCACAGATTCTGTAAACATCCAGGGCATGGTCCGTATCCTCAAAATAGGTCTGATGCGTACACCGCCCCTGGCCCGTGCTTGCCGAGACAGGCCCCCCAAAAATACAAAGCAGCCAGAAGCATGAAGCCAGAACCGCCCGGAACCGGTTCCACCAGCTCCAGGGAGGTCTCAGGCCCTCCTCCCAGACGTCTGCGCCCTTTTCCCCAGCGCCCAGAATACCGCACCCCATCCGCATCTCTTTTCTGACTTCCACCTGCGCTGCAGCAGCCCTGGGAAGCGACTATTCAAATCCAAAAAAAGCAATCTTTATTTACAAAAATCAGGGCAGGGTGGAAACTTCAAAATCTTCCACGTGCAGCAGAACACCCGTTTCGTTGAAAACAAAAATCCGGTTGAGCTGAAACTGGCGGGGATCCAGGGATCCGAAACGCAACCGGACGTCCTTAAAACGACGAATGGAAAAAAACTGCCCCCGTTGCGGCTCCACAGGCCGTCCCTCCTGCACAGCCACGGAAGGGGATGCCACAGCCGCCTGATCGGGATTCTCCGGAATCAATACGGACACGATATATCCGGATACGGCCGTATCATTTACAAGATTCCGGATATTGAAGGAAACCCTGTACTCCCCTTCCCGAAAGCCAGCAGCATACCCATCCAGCGCCACTTTCTGGGCGGCAATTCCCACCTCAGGCCGCTTCGGGGGTTTCACGATGGCTGGAGGAGCCAGGGGGTTCTCACTCTTTTCTTCCTGGATTTCCCCTTCTCCATCCCCAGGGCTCATTTCCACCACCGGATCCTCGGCCTGGGTCTTTTCCTGTGCAGGGGGTAGGGTTTCGCCCAGAATAATTTCCAGGGCCGCCAATCGCGCCATCAGTCTCTGATTTTCCCTGCGCAGGGCATCCAGTTCCCCCTGAAAACGCTGCGCGCCTCCCCCCTCATAGCGCCAATCCCACCGGGAAAACTGCCATACACCTACGCCCAGTGCCGCCAGCAAAAGGCAAAATCCCAGGGCAAGCACCACGCCCCAGCCCAGATGCAGGCGTAAAAGGCGCCCCCGGTTTCCCACCAGCAGAAGACTCCAGCTCTCTTTGGGTGCTTCTTCAATGGGAGGGGATTTTGCGTGCAGACGCTTCAACCTTCCCAAGTCTCTCTGTAAATCTTCCATCGACCGCCCTCGCGTATCAGGTCTAGCCGCTTGTGACCCCGGGTTTCAAATCCGCTGGAATCGTATTTTTGCAGAAAACGCACCTCAGCTCTGTCCTTTCCACGCATCCGTATCTCAAGGGGTCCCTCGCGATCAACCCGGATATAGCTGTACTGCCGGTTCAGCCCCTCCTTATAGCGGATCCAGGCCCTGCGATCCCGTCCCTGGGAGCGGAATCCTCTGGCATAAAAAGCTGCGTAAGGCTCTATTTTCTGGCTCGCCCAAGCCGTAAGCCAGTCATCCACCATCCGCGTGATTTCCCCGTCCACGTCCAGATGGGATCCCAGCACACCAAGCCCTGCCAGAAAAGGTGCTCCGGTGGGAATGGGATTTTCCGGAGGAGCCAGCCAGGGATCGCCCACAATACGGGCCTCCCCTGAAGCATCCGTCTCCATATAAAGGAGTCTTCTTCCCAGAACCTTTTCTGCGCTTCCGGCCCTTGCCACAAGGTCAAAAATGGCTGTGGCCCTGTTTTCTACCCTGAAAATATCCAGATCCCTGATTTCAAAGGCGAGATCCTTCCATTGATTTTCAAGGGTCAAGCGTAGTTTCAGCCAGTCCGGCCACCAGGAAATATCCGGCAGAAAATCCCTTGCATAGAGGCTGAGGTAGGCATGGTAGGAATCCCCACGCAGGTTTTTCACCCAGGATCGGACCAGTCCCTGCAACTGCTCTGCCTCCAGCCCCATGGATTCTTTCTGAAAATCCAGACGATCCACCACAATCATGGGACTTCGTAACAGCCGGATCTCGCCCCGCATGGCATCCAGATTATGATTTTCAAGAGCCACGCAGCCATTGGTATCCTGGGGACGCAGCGGTTTGTTGGTGCCGTGCAACCAGATGGCATTCCCCGTTTTCCCCGCACGCAGATCCATAAAATTGGGATAATCAATGGGAAAGGCACCACTTCCATAGATGGGAGCAAGGTAGCGCTCTTCAAATTCCGTCAGAAAAAAGTAGACGCCTTCCGGAGTTTTTCTGTCCCCTGAAAGCTGCTTATCTCCTGAGGCCTCTCCCGTTGAACAGGCAAAGCTGTGCCGGACATACAAGGCCCCGTTTTCATCCTTTGCGTATACCCACAGCTGCTGCGTGGCCTTTTCCACCAGCACCGCCGTAAAAGGTCTGGATTCTGCATACACAAAAACATCCGGAATACCGCTGCCGTTGGCAAAACCCGTCTGAGGAAGAATGCAGGCCAACATGCCCACAAGAAAAACCATCACATGACGCATAAAAAAATCCGTATCTCCAGCATCCCTTGGTGATCGTCCCGACCTGCCGCCCAGTCTCAGCACGGCTGTCTCCATCCAACCTGTTCTTTTACGAATTCCCTATTTCCTACCCTCTACTTCCCTCAGACCTGAACCCAGGTGAGAAAAAGCCTGGGCTCCCAGGCGACGCCCTGCAGAAGTACGGACCACAAGCCCGGTTTTCAGCAAATAGGGCTCCACCACATCCACAAGGGTGTCGCTCTCTTCCTGTAAGGTGGCGGCAATGGCCTCTATTCCCACGGGTCCTCCACCATAAAACTCCGCAATGGTCCTCAGATAGCGTCGGTCCAGGGGCGTGAGACCCAAAGCGTCAATTCCCTCCAAGGCCAGGGCTTCATGCACGGTTTTTCCGTAAATATGCCCATCTCCCCGGACCTGGGCGTAATCCCGTACCCTTTTCAGAAGCCGGTTCACGATACGCGGGGTTCCCCGACTTCTGCGCGCCAGCACCTGAGCCCCTTCCGGATGCAGGCGAATTTCAAGCAGATCCGCCGAACGTGCTGCAATGCGCACCAGATCCGTTTCTTCGTAAAAATCAAGGCTCCGGAAAAGCCCGAATCGATCCCGCAGGGGGGCAGACAAAAGCCCCACACGGGTTGTGGCTCCCACGAGGACAAAACGATTCAGGCGGAATCGATGGCTGCGGGCATGCACACCCTTATCAAAAACAAAATCAATGGCAAAGTCTTCCATGGCCGAATAGAGAAATTCTTCCACCATCCTTGGAAGCCTGTGGATTTCATCAATAAAAAGGATATCCCCCTCGGAAAGGTGGGTCAGAATCCCCACAAGATCCCCGGCTTTTTCCAGGGCAGGCCCTGATGTCAGGGTCAGCCGCCCTCCCATCTCATGGGCAATGATATGGGCAAGGGTGGTTTTGCCAAGACCCGGAGGACCGTGAAGCAGGACATGCTCCAGGGGTTCCCCTCGTTTTTTGGCAGCTGCAATGGCGATTTCGAGGGTCTCTACGGTTTCCGATTGGCCAATGTACTCCCGCAGCGAGGAGGGACGCAGGGAAAAAAACTCTTCTGCCTGGTCTTCTGGACGGGAATGCGGTGTGGTAAGATCGCGTGTACCCGAAGAAAACAAAAGGGGGGAAGGACTTTCATCCATCATGAACGCCTCCAGGTCTCCAGCTCCGGTAGATTTCTTCAAGGAGTACTTCGGGCGTATGAATATCCGGATTTCGCGCCAAGGCTGCCTGTATCAGCTTTTCAGCCTCCGCCAACTTATGACCCATCTGCTGTACCAGGACATCCCGGACAAGCCCCACCATGTTCTGCTGAAGAGGGGAGGTCCCTTGCGGCCTTTTCTGATCTTCCATGGGCATATCCAGGAATTGCCCGGCTTTTCCACCCAGAGTGGCCACAATTTTCTGCGCTGTGCGCCTGCCGATTCCCTTAAGACCGGAAAGTCCCGCCACATCCCCGGATTCAATCCATTGCGCGATCTTCTCCACGGGCATGGTCAAGGCTTTGGCTGCTTTGATGGGGCCGATATCCTCCACAGTGAGAAAAAGCTGAAAAAAATTCTTTTCCCTTTCCCTGTGAAAACCGATAAGAATGGGCCGGGGTTGCCGTTCTGTCTGATAATAATAGATATGAAGGGCCAGCGGCGAACCCGTCTCCCTTTCTCCCAGGGCATCCATCACCACGGTCGGGAGCAGGACTTCATAGCCCACATGGTGCACAAGCAGTAAAATGCGGTCTTCTTCTTTTTTAAAAAGGCTGCCTTCAAGGTAGGCAATCATAAAACTCCCGAATCCGGATAAGGCCCCACTCTGTCACGAAAAACGATAAAGGCCTATGAGCGCTAAGGCAAGGGCGTCCGACGCATGATCCGGCCGGATGGGATCGGGATGGGCAAGAACGTGGCGTACGGCACGCTCCAGCTGCTGCTTTGAGGCCGCACCGCTCCCCGTCAATACCTTTTTCGCCTCCCGCACCGCCACTTCCCGCACAGGTACAGCGGCCTGACATCCCGCCACAAGAACCGCGCCCGTGACCTTTCCCAAAAGAATTCCGGAACGGGGGTATTTCTGAAGCGAAAACACATCCTCCACCACCATCAGATCCGGCTTTTCCTCTTTCAGAAGATTGAGAGTCTGGATATAGATTTTCTCAAGACGCTTGGCAAGGGACATTTCCCTGGATGTCTCAATACAACCAAAGGCATACCCTGTAACCTCCCCCCCCTGCCCCCGGACAATACCGAT
Organism: Desulfobotulus sp.; assembly: GCF_034006065.1. Taxonomy (NCBI): domain Bacteria; kingdom Pseudomonadati; phylum Thermodesulfobacteriota; class Desulfobacteria; order Desulfobacterales; family Desulfobacteraceae; genus Desulfobotulus; species Desulfobotulus sp. The sequence goes on from NZ_JAVETM010000027.1 coordinate 28,541, forward strand.
GCCGGTTCTCGCCAGGCCAGGATCCAGCCCCACAATGCTTACCATATCATAATTGCCGGAGCTTTCTCTGGCCTATCAGGGATTCACTGGATCCCGGATATTTGCGCACCAACTCTTCGAGAATCAGACGGGCATTGGCTTTTTGCCCCAATTTCTCAAAAGCCAGCCCCTGTTTCAGGAGAGCAGAGGCCACCTTGTTTCCTTTGGGATATCCATCAATGACCTTCTGGTACTCCAGGATAGCCTTTTCATACCAGTTTTCCCTGTAATAAATCTCACCGATCCAGAACTGGGCATTGTCTGCCCTGGCGGAATTCGGAAAACGCTTCAGAATTTCCTGAAAACCATCTCTCGCCCTCTCAAAGGCACCATTATCAAAAGCCTGCTTGGCCTCCGCATAAAGGGCGTCCAGATCCAGAGGAGCGGCGGACGTTTGTTCTTCTTTTTTCCCTGAACGCTTTTCATCCGGTACATGGGAGTCCACGGGCACCACCACAGCACTCTCAAGTCCCACATAATCCGATAGATGCTGGATACGGCCGGATAATTTCATCATCTCATCTTTTAAAAAGACAAGCTCATCTTTAAACGCACTGCCTTTTTCCACAGCACCCCGGGAACGAAAGGCGCTTTCCTCCATCCTGCCCTGCATTTCCTGCAGTGCAAGGCGCAGGGTATCCATTTCCGAACGCATACGTGCATAGGATGTGCGCAGATCCTGTTCATGGGCTTCTACCCGGACATCCATGGCAGCCATGCGACCACGGACTTCCTCCTGCGTTGCCATCTGATCCGCCCGCCCCTGCTCCAGGGAAAGCAGACGGATGTCCACCTCTTTCAGATCCTGTCTTGTGGCGCATCCCATGAGCCCCAAAGCTATACAGAGAAGGATACAGACCCTGCGTCCTTTTGCTTTCATCATGCAAACACATCCCCAGAAAACCGGGAATACGCCCCATCAAGACATATCCCCGGTTTTGATCAGAGGTTAGCGGATAACAAACTGCGCCCTGCGGTTTTTCGCCCAGGCCGCCTCATTCTTAGCCGTGTCCAGCGGACGCTCTTCTCCATAGCTGATGGTAGCGATCCGGTTTTCGGCAATGCCGCTGTCCACCAGATATTTTTTCGCGCTGCGGGCACGACGATCCCCCAGGGCAAGGTTGTATTCACGGGTTCCCCGCTCATCGCAGTGGCCTTCCACCATGATCTTCACATCCGGGTTCGCACGCAGCCAAACCACCTTGGCATCCAGAACCTTCATGGCTTCGGAGGTCAGGGCAAAGCTATCGAATTCAAAATGCACATGGGTGTCAAGGAAAGCGGCTTTGGCCTGCGCCTTGCGTTCTGCTTCACGGCGCTCTGCTTCGGCTTTCTCCCGTGCAAGGCGTTCTGCTTCAATGCGGGCCTTTTCTTCCTGCTTTGCCCTTTCTTCAGCCGCAACACGCTCAGCCTCTTCCAGACGCTGCTGCTCCGCAAGCTCCTGCTGGGCTGCGAGATCGCCATTGCCGGTCTTTCCCGCACAGGATGCCAGCACCATGACACAAAAAATTGCCAGTACCAATCCATAACGAACCCACATTTTTGCGGCCATACTTCCTCCTTCATCAAAATTTAAAAACGTACAGGTTTCAACGACCACCTTGGCGTTGTCTGGGCTCCGGGCATGGAAAGCAAACGACGCTGATCCGTTCCGTAAGCCGTCATGACATAAAGCCTGGATACCCCTTCACGCGAAGACGTAAAGGCAATGAGACTACCGTCCGGAGACCAGGATGGATCCTCATTGTCGCCGGAGTTATGGGTTAATTGTACAACAGTCCCTCCTCCAAGATCCATCCTGTAGATATTGATTCCCTCTCCCCTGCGCATCCCCACAAAGACCAAATGCCCGCCATCCGGAGAAAATGCGGGGGAGGTATTGTAATTCCCTTCATAGGTCAGGCGACGAATTTCCTCTGATTCCATATCCATCATGTAAATCTGGGGAGATCCTGAGCGTCTGGATACAAAGGCCATCTGCTTGCCGTCTGGGGAAAAGGCGGGAGAAACGTCAATATCCCAGCTATGGGTTAACTTTTTAATGATTTTACCATGGCCGGTCAACATGTAAATATTTTGATTCCCTTCAAAGGAAAGGGTGGCTGCAAGCTGAAAAGCTCCGGGAACCCAGGCGGGTGTGATGTTCAGGCCCGGCTTGGAAACCACAACGCCCCGCCCCCCTTCCAGGTGGCGGATGTAAAGATCGGGGTTTCCCCGAACATAGGACGTATAGGCCAGCCAATTGCCATCCGAAGACCAGGCCGGAGAAAGGGCAATGCTCTGATCTCTGGTTTCCTGGCGGATACCCGTGCCATCATAGTCACAGATATAGATTTCCTTGTGTCCAGTGCTGTCTGAGACAAAGGCCAAACGACTTTCATACAGGCCTTGCCGACCCGTCACCTGAAAAAGGACTTCACTGGCAAAAAGCCGCAACATTCTTCTGAAGTCCGATGCCGGGCCGCGGTAACGCTTGCCCATCAGAAGATTCTCCTGGATCACATCAAAGAGGCGGCACTCCATCTCCAGTTGTCCTTCGCCATCCACGGCCAGCCCCACCGTAGCCAGCAGCTCCACTCCCTGGTTTTTCCACAGGGAAAAATTTACCTTTGAAGCCACAATGCCTTCAAGCCTGGGAAAATCTGCGGTCTCCCGACCGGAAGAAACCTTAAAATACCCTGAAAAATCCACAGCATCTGCAAGATAAACCAGCCCCTGGCCGGCAATTTCATGAAGCAGGGGACCCTCGCTTCCGGGTAGAAAGGCTGGAATGGCAATGGGAATCTTGCGCAAAGAGGGTGCCTGAATATCAATGATGGGCACCGCCTCCCGCGCCATAGGCGCTCCTTGCAGCATGATGAGCCAAAAGAGCACCCCAAAAAAGATTTTGGATGCAACCCCCATCCCCCCTGTTTTCACCTGACCTCCTTGATACACCATTTTATAAGTCCACCCCTTTATCCGTAAATCGCAGCCCCATGCCAATCCGTTCAGCAGGAATGGCATCGGGAACAGGCGGAAAGGGTTCTGATTTCAAGATGGCCCGGCGGGCGGAATCATCAATGAGCCTGTTGCCAGAAGACTGCTGCAGCACAAGATCACGAACCCGCCCATCCCGGGTAATATAAAACACAACCACAGCGCCCTCTCTGGCCCGTCCTTGGCCTGCGTAAGCCCAATTCTGCTGGACCCTGTGGGCTGCCTGGGAGATGTAAAGATCCAAAGCCCTGCCTGCGGCGGCCCCTCCCTGCCGGGTTCCTTCCGCAGTCCCCACACTTCGCGGACGGGTCTGTACTTCCGTCTCAAGCCCCCTCAAGGCATCCCGAATGGCGGAAGACCGATCTTCCTCCACCCGCCTTGCAATGTCACTGAGGGCCGAAGCCACCACATCCCGGTTCACTTCTTCCGCAGGCGACCTTGTCCTCTGCGAGGCCAGAGGCCGTTTGGCGGGTATGGGAGCAGGCGCAGGCTTTTCCGAAACCACAGGTGCAGCTTCTGCCTTCACAGGCAACGGCACCTTTTCCGCAAGGGGTGTCTTTTGGGGAACGGGTGGGGGCGGTGCCTGCGATTCCACGGGAGAAGGCGTTTTGGGTCTTGGCGGCAGGGGATCCGGCGTTCTTTCCGGCAAAGTCCCTGCCGTTTCTGGCATAGGTGCCACCAGATCCACCAGCATAGGCGATACCAGGGCAGGCAGAGAAGGCTTTATCCAGACAGGCAAAAAAAGAATGAGACAGAAAAACAGGCCGTGAGCCACCAGCGACAGAAAAAAAAACAGCCCAAACCGTTCATCCAGACTGTCATTTTTTTTCACAAGCATCACCTTCGCACATCTCCAACGGGCTGGGTCAGCATCCCAAGCTGGGTGACTCCGGCTTTCCGAACAGCGTTCATAATCTCCACAACCCTACCATAGGGAACATCCGCATCGGCCTTCAGAAGCACCTGGGGATTAGCCGCTCCCCGGAGCCAGTCTGCCATGCGACTTTCCAGAAAACCCGGAGCCACACGCACATCCTGAATCCATACCCCCCCTTCCCGATCCACAACCAGGATCAGGGGATCCGCCTTTTCCTCAAGGGGCGCAGAATCCACTTGGGGCAACGCCACCTCCTCACCCTGCTGCAGCATGGGGGCTGTCACCATGAAAATAATCAAGAGAACCAGCATGACATCCACAAAGGGTGTCACATTGATGTCACTCATCATTTCATTGCTTCGTGAACTTCCCGCCATCAGGAACCTCCCTGGGCCCGATGAAGATCATGCTCCACAATATTGAGAAAATCCGAAGAAAAATTCTCAAGCTCCGAACTGAGGGTCCGGATTTTATGCAAAAATGCATTGTAAGCCACCACCGCAGGAATGGCCACGGCAAGGCCGATGGCCGTTGCAACCAGGGCTTCGGAAATCCCGGGAGCCACAACCGCAAGACTGGCCGATCCCTTCATCCCGATACCATGAAACGCATCCATGATTCCCCATACCGTTCCCAGAAGCCCGATGAAAGGCGCCGTATTCCCACAGGTCGCCAGGAATGAAACCAGCTGCCCCATGCGGGTTACTTCCGCTGCTATGGTCCGCTGCAAAGTCCGTTTCAGGGTTTCAAGTCCCACCATCCTTGCACCGAGGGTCTGACCTTCACCCGCCTTTTCCATGGCCTTGAGTTCTTTATAGCCTGCCCGGAAAAGTCGGGCCGCCGGACTTTCTCCCACATGCTTCATTTTTGCATGCACATCCGAAAGATTGGCGCTTTTCCAGAACAGAGCCTGAAATCGCAGAGATTCACGCTGGTCACGGCGCAGGGCAAAAAACTTTATGAAAATAATCGCCCAGGAAATCACAGAAAAAAGGAAAAGAACCAAAAGCACCAATTTTACCACAAGGCCTGCGGAACCCAAAACCGCAAAAACACTCAGTGAATCGTGGGGCATCCTACGCTCTCCCGAAAAAAACATCTTCATCCCATCCACGGTCAAGCCCAGACCTTCCAGGCCGCCGCTGCCCCCCCTATCTATAAGACCCCGTGCCCGGTGTCAAGGACAGCCGCCGGAGAAGCCTCCATCCCATTGGCTGAAGCATAAAAAACCCTGGTATACGAGAAAACGCACACCAGGGTCACTTTTTTTTCTGCGAATGCGGGAGAATCCCACAATTTTTACATCATACCGCCCATGCCACCCATGCCGCCCATACCAGCAGCACCCATGCCTGCACCCGCCGCTTTTTCCTCGGGCTTATCCGCAATCATGGCCTCGGTGGTCAGCATCAGGGATGCGACACTGGCAGCGTTCTGCAGAGCAAAACGCACCACCTTGGTGGGGTCAATGACACCCGCCTCAATGAGGTCTTCGTACACATCCGTCGCCGCGTTATAGCCAAAGGCTCCCTCACCCTGCTTGACCTTATCAATCACCACAGAGCCTTCCACACCGGCATTGTTGGCAATCTGACGCAGCGGTTCTTCCATGGCCCGCATGATCACACGCAGCCCAAGCTTTTCTTCCGCCTTGAACTTGGCCTTCTCCAGAGCAGCCATGCAGCGCACAAGAGCCACCCCACCACCAGGAACAATGCCTTCTTCCACAGCAGCACGGGTTGCATTCAGAGCGTCTTCCACGCGGGCTTTCTTCTCTTTCATTTCCGTTTCAGTGGCAGCCCCCACACTGATCACAGCAACCCCACCGATGAGCTTGGCAAGGCGCTCCTGAAGCTTTTCCCGGTCATAGTCAGAGGAGGTTTCCTCAATCTGTGCACGGATCTGCTTCACGCGGGCCTCAAGGGCCGTACGGGAACCCGCACCATCCACGATCGTGGTATTTTCCTTATCAATGGAAATACTCTTTGCCTTGCCCAGGTCCGTAAGCTGCATGCTTTCAAGCTTGATGCCCATATCTTCGGAAACCACCTGCCCGCCGGTGAGTACGGCAATATCTTCCAGCATGGCCTTTCTTCTGTCGCCAAAGCCAGGGGCTTTGACCGCAGCAACGCTCAAGGTTCCCCGGAGCTTATTGACCACAAGGGTGGCCAGGGCTTCTCCATCCACATCTTCAGCAATGATGACAAGGGGTTTGCCCATTTTCGCTACCTGCTCCAGAATGGGCAGAAGCTCTTTCATATTGCTGACCTTCTTTTCGCTGAGAAGGATGTAAGCATCCTGCAGCTCACAGACCATTTTTTCCGTATCGGTGACAAAATAGGGAGAAAGGTAGCCACGGTCAAACTGCATGCCTTCCACCACATCCAGGGTGGTTTCCATGGATTTTGCTTCTTCCACGGTAATAACCCCTTCTTTGCCAACCTTTTCCATGGCATCGGCAATGATGTTGCCGATGGTTTCATCACTATTGGCGGAGATGGTCCCTACCTGTGCAATTTCACGACGGTCTTTGGTGGGCTTGCTCAGCTTGACAAGTTCCTTCACAGCCACTTCCACAGCCTTGTCAATGCCACGCTTGATGGACATGGGGTTGTTGCCCGCCACCACAAGCTTCTGGCCTTCTTCATAGATGGCCCGGGCCAGAACCGTTGCCGTGGTTGTCCCATCGCCTGCCATATCGGAAGTCTTTGAAGAAACTTCCTTGACCATCTGGGCACCCATGTTTTCAAACTTATCGGCGAGCTCAATTTCCTTGGCCACGGTAACCCCATCCTTGGTTACCGTCGGGGAACCCCAGGATTTTTCGATGACCACATTACGTCCTTTGGGTCCCAGGGTCACAACCACTGCATCTGCGAGGGCTTTTACCCCCTTAAGCATTTTTGCACGTGCATCTTCGCTATAAATGATCTCTTTAGCCATGATATCTTTCTCCGTTCAGATCTGGTTAACTTTGAATATCCTGTAACAGAATTTCACCCAATCAATGCGAGGTTGAATGAAGCCCTTTTTCTGACCGCCCAATGGATGAGCAGTCTCTTCCCGGTCGAAATCCTGATCTTCCTCTCCAGCAAGTACGATTTTTCCTTGATTCGGAGGTCCAGGCCTTTTCTTCTCGGGACAAAAGGGGTTTCAAGTCTCGCCAATCAGGCCTCATTCACAACGGCATAGATATCATCCTGAGACATAATCAGGAATTCCTCGCCGCCCATTTTCACCTCATTGCCGCCATACTTGCTGAAAAGAACCCGATCCCCCACCTTGATATCCATGGGAATACGCTCACCCTTATCATTCATGCGGCCTGCACCCACGGCGATCACAGTACCTTCTGCGGGTTTTTCCTTGGCTGTATCGGGAATGATAATACCACCTTTGGTTGTAGTCGCTTCTTCGGTGCGCTTGACAACAATCCGGTCAAACAAAGGTCTGATGTTCATTGCAACAACTCTCCTTTTTTAAAAATGGGCAAAAAGTATGATTCTTTGGATTGCTCCGGAATCGGTCGATACGATAATCACAACCGCGCACTTGTAAAGTGCTTCAGTCATTTTTTATTGTTGCTGAGATCAAAGGGAGGTTCTGCAAAAAAGGACAAAAACCCGCACGAAACGATCCGGTTCAATCCGAGGAAGAATCTCCGGAGCCTCCGCTCGAAGACGCTGGCGATGCAGGTGCCTTGTTACCGCCATAATCCGTCACATACCACCCGCCACCCTTCAGGTGAAAGGTGGTTTGAGACATCACCTTTCGCACAGCCCCGCCACAGAACTGACACTGCGTCATGGGCGGATCCGAAATTTTCTGCAACACATCCATCGTTTTTCCACATTTGGCACACTCATACTCATAGATCGGCATGAAACCCTCTCCTGATCTGAAAAAAATACGGAAATACTCCCAACAACGCATTCATTTTCAAAACGTGGTAAAGATAGTCAGTCCTTTGCCCTTGTCAAGAATCCGCAATGCCCGAAAGCCCTTCAAAAAATCTTGCCCTCCTTGCCCAGGGCTTCCGACTTACCATTAAAAAAGATCCACACCAAGTCCCCCGGAATCCGAAAAAAAGGATCGGACCGCATCCATTCCGGCAATGGTAATTTTACGGGCAAGACTGTCTGTGATTTCCTGTACCCGCAACTCTTCCCGAATCCGCGCCTCAATGGATGCATCAAACAGCTGAAGGTGTTTGGAAAAACGCACCACATGCACCAGCTCATGGACCAGGATAAAGGTTAAAAAAGGCAGGGACAGAAGCCGCTCATCTTCCCGCATACGCTGCAAGATGGCCTTATCCTGAAGGCAGATTCGATAAACAGTAAAGGCAGAAGCCGAGGTGCTGCACTGCCAGGGCATGGCCACATACCGCATGACCTGGGCGTAAGCGCCCTTCACATGCTCATGGTCAAAGAGCAAAGCAGCCGTCTTGACATCGTAGCGGAGACGCCCCCAGCGGGATGTACTCATTTTATAGAAATCCGCAACACTTTCCTCGGCAACGGGCAAGGCTTCATCCAGAATTCCCAGCATCTCCTTTGAAAAAAAATCTTCTTTCGATAAAAGATCCAATCCCGACCTCCCTTTATCAGGGCTTTTTCCACGGAAAATGGTGTGGACAATGGGAGCACCTGCATGCTACTAAAGGAACTTATCGATTTACCTGAAAGATCGATGAACCGGTAATCTTTCCTTTCAAACTGGAGGTGGTATTTTGGGCAGCGTCATCAAAAAACGCAGAAAAAAAATGCGGCGTCACAAACACCGGAAACTCCTGGCGCGCACGCGCCATCAGCGCAGAAAAAAGTAAGACCGCTGTTTTTTCCGGCAACAAAAAAGCACCCGCTTCCGGGTGCTTTTTTGTTTGCTTTTTTTCTTACCTTTTCCCTGGCCCCTGTCTTTTCAGATAGCGCATGAAATCGGATTCCGTTGAAAAGACCACATGGCTGCCCTGCAGGGCATCTCTGTAGGTTTCAAGGGTTTGCTGGAAAGTATAGAATTCCGGATCCACCCCATAGGCATCCCCAAGGAGCTTCACCACCTTGGCATCCGCTTCACCCCGGATTTTCTGGGCTGCCCGGTAAGCTTCGGATTCAATACGCTGCAATTCCCTTTCCTTGTCCCCGCGGATCTTCCGCGCTTCTCCCACACCCTCGGAACGATACTTTTCCGCAATCTGCCGACGCTCTGCAATCATCCTCTTATATACAGATTCCCGCACCTGCTCCACATAATTGATCCGCTTCACCTTTACATCCACAAGCTCAATACCGAATACATCCAGCCTGGGCTGGGCCTGTTCAAGGATCATCTGGGTGATACGCTCACGCCCCACACGGATATGACGTGTCTGGGCCGAATCCCGCTGGGAAAGGGCTGTTCTGTCCCGCTCTTCCTCAATGGTTTCCACATCTCCAAAAGCATCCAGCTCCACCCAGGGATCCATCTCCCGGTTAGTCCAGCGTACGGATTCCACAAGGGCGTTGGAGGTGACAAGGTTGCGGATGGCAGGATCGATGATTTCATCCAGACGCCCCTTGGCCAGATGGAAACTGCCGATGGACTGGAAGAAACGGACAGGGTCCACAATGCGCCAGCGCGCAAAGGCATCCACATAGATATAAGTTTTATCCAGAGTGGGAATCTGACCCGGATCCCCATCCCAGGCCTGAAGATTTTTCGGAAAAAAGGTCACCATCTGCACAAAGGGAACCTTAAACTTCAGACCTGGCTCCACAATGGGCTTTCCAACAATCCTGCCGAACTGCGTGACCACCGCCTGTTCCGTTTCATCCACAATAAAAGCCGCAGAGTATGCCAGAAGCACAAGCACCGCAAGAATGGCGCCCAAAAGACCTTTTATTTTCATTGCTTCACCCCGAGTTCTTTTCCAAGGTTCAGAAAGGGCAGCACATTCCCCTGATCCGAGTCGATGATATATTTCTCTTTCAGATTCGGCAGGAGATCGCGCATCATTTCAAGATACATACGCCGTTCCGTTACATCCTTGGCCCCCACATACTGAGAGTAGATGCTCCTGAAGCGGGCAGCATCACCCTCGGCCCGGTTGACACGGTTCATGGCATAACCTTCCGCCTCAAGGATGACACGCTGGGCTTCCCCTCTGGCTGCAGGAACGGCCTTATTATACTCTTCCTTGGCCTTGTAAATCATCTGCTCCCTTTCCTGCACAGCCTGGTTCACTTCGTTGAAGGAGGGCTGAACAGGCTCGGGAACGTTGGTGCGCTTCATCTCGATGGTGACAATATGGATGCCTGATTCGGCCTTATCCAGCTCGCGCTGCAGAATTTCCTGGGCGGCAATGGCAATATCCTCACGGGAGCTGATGACTTCATTGATACTTCTGTCACCCACCACAAGACGCATACAGGCTTCGGAAAGGTCCCGCAGAAGCTGACGCGGATCCTGTACCTTGAACATAAAGCTGTACGGATCCCGGATCTGGTACTGCACAATCCAGGGGACAAGGGCCACGTTCAGGTCTCCGGTCAGCATCAGCGCCGCATTCTCCATATCGCTGCCCGCAAAACGCGTCCTCGCATCCATGTTTTCCCGGAAACCGAACTCCTCTTTGTACACAAGACGAACCTTTACCTTGGTGACCGTCTCAATACCTGCCGGAAGCTTGAAGTTCAGACCAGGGTCCGTAATTCTTGAAAATTTTCCGAACCTCTGTACAACACCCACCTCAGAAACGCCTACGGTATAAAACATGGTCGATCCCATGAGTACCGCAATGGCCACCAGCACAATGAGCCAGAAGCTACCCGGCACTTTCAGGTTTTTAAGCTGATCCACCACCTCGTCCATCTGCGGCGGTGTGCCACTGCCGCCTCCGCCTCGACGACCATTCCGCTGCTGCTGATCTCTGAGCTTATCCCAGTCCCAATTCATGTGTGCATCTTCCTTCCAAAAGGTTCAAAAAGCCCGGAAACGGGAAAGTTCCTTAGCCATACCTCAAACATACGCGCAGAAACCTGAAATGACCGACCCCTTCGGCCTTCCCCATCTCTGCCTTCCATAGCGCCTGCCGCATCCCTGGCAGACATGGTTACCATAAATCACATACCCCCCCTCTGACAACAAGATCCGTTTTTTTTCTTGCTTTCTCCGCCAGATCCCGTAGATACTCACCCGATAAAGTTGTTTCGAATATCCGCCATGCAAAAGACGGACATCCTTAAAACGCGGATCCACCCCCGCTTTATTTTCAAAATCAAAACAATCTTGTGCCTTTTCCCATGAATCATTCAAAACGATGCCGCATGTTTAATATATATGAAACAAACCAGCCAATCAGGTGTTTGCAGGATTTTTATCCATAGGGAAGCCTAATGGACGCGATGGGGTGGGGACTCCATGGTGGCTGGAACAATCTTAAAGATTTCTTACGCTCTGAATAAAATTCGCTGTTTTTATCTCAAAAATCCAAACAAAAAAGTAAAAGACAGATTTTTGCAAAATAAAATGCATGGATCTCCAAGTCAAGGAAAATACAAAAACAACCCTGCAGCCCAGATCCAAAACCTTCCCCTCCCCCCACAAAAAAATGGCGACCAAGGCCCGCAACCGGGCCACCAGAGAGTACCCAGGCAGACAGGGCAGACCTTCAGAATCAGAGTGAACCGCACCATGGCATCCCAAAGACCCCAGAACAAACGTTTCACCCATATCAGCACCGCACTGGACCAGACACTGGAGCCTTTTCGCTCTCGCTACGGCAAAGGCGACTTCAGAGAAATCTGGCGCTGCTGGGAGACCACCGTAGGCCCCGAGATCGCCAAAAATGCAAAACCCGTATCCTTCAGAAATGGATGTCTCACGGTTTCCGTAACCCATTCGGCCTGGATGCAACATCTCCAGTACCTGAAAAATGACATGATGGAACGCATCAACCTCACGCTCGGCTCTCCCCTCATCCAGGACATCCGCCTGCGCATCGGGACTCCGTGAACGCCATCAGTTCCGATACCCTCGGCTCCCTCCGGATACGCCAGCCCCAAAACGGTTACCGTTTTTCCATCGACCCCCTCCTTCTGGCCCATCAACTGGCTCCCCGTTCCGGAGAACGCATCCTGGACTTAGGCACAGGGTGCGGCATCATCGCCCTGCTCCTTGCCCTGAAAAACCCTGAAGCCCGGATTCTGGCCGTTGAAATCCAGCCCGACCTTGCGAGCTTGGCTCGACAGAATGTGAGCCTGAACGGCATGGACTGCAGCATCCAGGTTCTGGAAACCGACATGCGTCTTCTTGACCAGGCGAGAATACGGGGCCCTGTGGACAGCATTGCCATCAACCCGCCTTACTACAAACTTAAAAGCGGCCGCATGAATCCTCAGGACGAAAAAGCTGTCGCCCGACATGAGATTCACCTCACACTGAAGGAATGGATACTTACGGCAAAACGTCTTCTAAAAACCGGGGGCCGTCTTCATGTCGTCTTTCCCGCAGACCGAAGCGCAGAATTACTCCATGCCATGTCCCAGAACAACATCACGCCCAAACGCCTGCGAAGTGTCCACTCCCTACCCCACACCCCGGCCCGTCTCGTCCTTGTGGAGGGTATTCTTGCAGCAGGTTCCGGCATCCACCTTCCCCCTCCCCTTTTCCTCTACAAAGCCCCAGGCCTTTATACCCCTGAGGTCCTGGACATTCTCTCGCCCGGCGACCCTCTGCCGACAGAAGGACCGGACGTCCAAGGGGCCTGATCCCAAAGGCATTACAGAGCAAAGCGTTGTTCAGCCCCCCATGGATTTTAGCACCAGGGGAGCAGAATCTTTTTTTACTTCCCCTGAGGCAAGTTTTTCCAAATCTTCTGTTGACAGGCAGGACAAAAACGACTAGATACTTTTTCCTGTTTGGCACATATTGCCATATTGAAAATGCGGAGAGGTGACCGAGCTGGCTGAAGGTGCACGCCTGGAAAGCGTGTGTACGTCAAAAGCGTACCGGGGGTTCGAATCCCCCCTTCTCCGCCATTTTTCAAAAACAGTCTTTGAGCATACAAACCGCTTTTCAGCGGTTTTTTTGTTTCTGTCCCAATCAATTCCCTCCCCCTTGCTGCTCCGGAAACCTCCGCAAATTCCCATCCCACCCAAAGAGGGCTATGGCAAGGCCCGACCGAGTATGCTATGAACGAACACTGGAACGGCCAGCCCCCTCCCTCTCGCCCCAGGAACACCCCTGGTGTTGATGAAGCGCTTTTCCCGTAAAGGCCACTCTGCATGCAGGCCGATACGAATCTTCGCCGCCTTCCAAGGGATCAGACTTTTTTTCGTATTTTCGGCAGATTTCACCCATCTTCTGCCTGCCCGCCATTCCGGGCAAAATAAGAATCACCTGCGGCCCAGCTTTCCCCCAATGCCCCTTTCAAAACCAAAGGCAAGGAGCCCATCATGTCTTACCTGGTACTGGCGCGCAAATACCGTTCCCAGTCCTTTTCAGAAATTGTTGCCCAGGAACATGTCACCCAGACCCTGCAGAACGCCATTCTTGCCGGACGGCTGGCCCATGCCATTCTCTTCTGCGGTCCCAGGGGAACAGGCAAAACCTCCATTGCCCGTATTCTGGCCAAAGCCATGAACTGTGCCCAAGGCCCTTCGCCAACGCCCTGCAACCAGTGCCGTTCCTGCAGGGAAATCACCGCAGGCAATGGCGTGGATGTCATGGAAATTGACGGTGCTTCCAACAACTCCGTGGATCAGGTCCGGGACCTGCGGGACAGCCTGGGTTATATGCCCGCGCACAGCCGTCACCGAATCTACATCATTGATGAAGTTCACATGCTTTCCACCGCAGCCTTCAACGCCCTGCTCAAAACCCTGGAAGAGCCCCCTGCCCATGTTCTCTTTTTCTTTGCCACCACAGAACCCCATAAGATTCCCCTCACTATTCTCTCCCGCTGCCAACGCCATGATCTGCGCCGCGTGGGAACCCAGGCCCTGACGGCCCACCTGTCCAGCCTCTGTCAGGCGGAATCCGTTTTCATGGAAGAAGAGGCCCTGGACATGATCGCCCGCGAGGCAGACGGTTCTGTACGGGATTCCTTAAGTCTTCTGGACCGTGTCATCTCAAGCCTTGAAGGGGAGCCTGGAACACCTGACAAGGTGGCCCGTATCCTGGGACTTGCCGCCCGAAGCCGGGCTTTTCAGATCGCAGACGCCCTTTTCCGGGGAGATACCGCCAGAGTCCTTTCCATCATCCGGGATCTCCATGATGCAGGGGTGGATCTCAGAAAATTCCACGGCGACCTTGCCACCCACATCCGCAACCTGCTCATTGCAAAGGTGGCCCCCAAGGGCTGCGCAGAATTCCTGGATCTTCCCGATGCCCTGCTCCGGGATCTCCTGACCCAGGCCGCCCCCCTCACGGAGCACTACCTTTCACGGCTTCTTGATCTTCTCATGGGAGAAGACGCGGGCATGCGCCATGCAAGCCACCCTCGCCTTGCCATGGAAACCATGCTGTTGCGCTGTCTTCGCATCCAGCCAGCTCTCTCCATTGATCGACTTGTGGAAAGACTGGAAGCCCTGCGCCAGGATATCCTGTCTTCTCCGGAATCCTCCGGAGAGGCTCCCTCCCCTGGTCCTGAAGCCATGGCGCCTGTGGCGGCGTCCCCTTCTTCTGCTCCCCTTTTGCCCGAAAAGCCCCAGCCCCCTTTTCTGGCACCCTTTCCCGCGGAAAAACCAAAACCGCATTCAGCTCCTCCCCTTGCCACGCCTGCCCCCCAAAGCGTCCCTCCCTCCATGGGAAAAACCCGGGAGCCGCTGCCCATGGATATGCATTTTACGGATGACAACACAGAAGTCCCTGACCACTACAAACCCATGGAACCCAAAACGCCTTCCCCGGCTCAACCTCCCACGGCTCCGGCAAGGCAGGCAGGACTTCAGCGAGATGGCAAAACGGACACGCCAATCCGGCACTCTCCTCCTGAAAAAGATTCCAGGCAGTCGGCCCAGGCCCCTCCCCTCTCCCTCCCTTCGGCCAGGGGACAGGAAAAACTCTGGGCCACGCTCATTGCCCGCCTGCGTCAGGCAAGCCCCTCTCTGGGCGAGCTGTTTGCGACCAAAACAGCCTTGAAAAAGCTCTCTGATCAGAGTATTGAAATTGAGGTTCAGGGCTCGGGTTTTTCCATGGCGCGTTTCACCCATGAAAAAACCAGGCAGCTTGTGGAAACCCTTGCTGCGGAAATTTTCGGACGTTCCCTTTCCCTTGTGATCCGCGCCACAGAAGAAAAGGATTCTGTGGTTCTCCGCAGCCAGTCCGAAAAAGAACTTTTACGAAACGATGCCACAACCCATGCCCTGGTGCAGGATGCCCTGGAAATCTTCAAGGGCCGGGTTGCGGATGTCACTTTTCTGAAGGAGGCGCAATGAAAGGCATGGGAGGCAACATGGGCCAGATGATGAAGCAGGCCCAGAAGCTCCAGCAGCAGATGGCAAAGATGCAGGCGGAAATGGCCGATAAAACCGTGGAAGCTTCCGCAGGCGGTGGCATGGTACGCGTCACGGCCAATGGCCAGCAACAGATCCTTTCCATACGAATTGAAAAGGAAGTTGTTGACCCAGAAGATGTTGAAATGCTTCAAGATCTTTTGCTTGCAGCCGTCAACGACGCCCTGCAGAAGTCCCAGGAAATGATGTCTTCCGCCATGGGACAGCTCACCGGTGGCATGAAAATTCCAGGGCTTTTCTAAAAAAGTCGGGGCAATCCATCCTTATGCGGTGTCCGTTGCGACAAACCACGCAACGGACATTTTTCTTTCTCTGAAGGACAGCCATGCAGCACTACCCCCCTTCGGTGGTCCAGGTTATCCGACGCCTTGCAACCCTTCCCGGCATTGGTCCCAAAACAGCCGAACGGCTGGCCCTGCACCTCCTCAAGGCTTCCGCAGAGGACGTACGCGGTCTGGCCCAGAGCATTCTCGCCCTTAAGGAAAATGTGCGGCTCTGCCAGCGCTGTTTTGCCTTGAGCGAGGGCAATCTCTGTCCCGTATGCCGGGACACGGAGCGGGATGCAGGGCTGATCTGCGTGGTGGAGCGGCCTGCGGACATGATGGCCGTAGAAGCTTCCGGAGGATTCCGCGGGGTCTATCACATCCTTCAGGGGGTGCTGTCGCCCATGGACGGCATTGGCCCGGATGACATCCGCATCCGGGAGCTTTTGCTGCGCATCCGGAGAGAAGAGGTCCGCGAGGTGATTCTCGCCACCGGCACCGCTGTGGAAGGAGAAGCAACGGCCGCTTATATTGCCGGGCAGCTGTCCGGGTACCCTGTCCGGGTCACCCGCATTGCCTCGGGCATTCCCATGGGCGGAGACCTTAAATATATTGACCAAGTCACCCTGAAACGGGCCCTGGAGTCACGACGCCATGTATGATGATGCGCTTGTCTTTGATTGTCAGCAATGCGGGGAATGCTGTGTGGGATTCGGTGGTACCTATGTGAGCGCAGAGGATATCCGCGCCATCGCCTCCTTCATGGATATCTCTGAAACCCAGATGCGCAAGAATTTCTGTCAGCAATCCGACCAAGGGGTGGTGCTTGCCATCAGCCGGGAAGGCCGCTGTGTTTTTCAGAAAAATAACATCTGCGCCATCCATCCTGTCAAACCGAGAATGTGCCGGGAATGGCCCTTTATCCCCGCCGTAATCCGGCAACCCGGTAACTGGCGTCTCATGGCCCAGGCCTGTCCTGGCATACGACCGGAGGCTTCTTCCGAAGCTGTACGTGCCTGCACCCTGGCCTCCCTTGCCAAGACACGCCCGGGTTTTACACCGGATTCAGCCAAAAACGAGGCGGATGCACCTGATAAAACAGCTCCCCTTCCTGTTTAAAAGTGGTGATGATGTTGCGGGCCTCCAGAATTTCCATGGCCGCATTCAGGGCCTCTTCTCCCTGATTCCAGACATGGAGCAGACGACTTCTGGATACCTCTCCTTCCGCAGCAATGCCGCAGCAGCAGAGATAGGCGGAAATGGCTCCCACATCCAGGCCCAGATTAAAGATCTCCTGGTGCATGGGGTTACTGTCAAAATTCATTTTCCTACACCCTTTCCAGCCCCGTTTTCCGGACCATGGGTATCGGCGGCGGGGCCAATGAAAGCCATATTCCCATGATCGGTATTTTTGATTCCGGCATCGGCGGCCTTACCACGGTACGGGCCATCATGCAGAAGCTTCCCGGTTACGACATTCTCTACTATGGCGATACCGCCCGCATGCCCTATGGCTCCAAAAGCCCTGAAACGGTACGGCAGTACGCCCTGGAAAACACCCGTTTCCTTGTGGAGCGGGGGGCCAGAATCATCGTCATCGCATGCAATTCCGCGGCCAGTACGGCCATGGACGCCGTCACCCAGACCTTTGATCTGCCCGTTTTCGAGGTGGTGAACCCTGCCGTGGAAGCCGCCATCGCAGCTCCCCTTCCCCCGCGTATTGGGGTCATCGGCACACGCGCCACCATTGCATCGGGCGTGTATGAGGCCAGAATCAAGGCCCTGCAACCCAACGCCACCGTACATTCCGTCCCCTGCCCTCTTCTGGTACCCCTGGTGGAGGAAGGCTGGCTTGACACTCCGGAAACCACCCGGATCGTAAAAAAGTATCTGCATCCTCTCAAAACCAAACAGATCCGCACCCTCATTCTGGGATGCACCCATTACCCCATCCTCAAGGAGCTGATCCAGAAAAAAATCGGTAAAAGCGTCCGTATCATTGATTCAGGCAGCTGTGTGGCCGATACGGTGGTCCGTTATCTGGCACAAAACCCGCAAATGGATGCCCGCCTTGAAAAAAACGGAGAACACCGTTTTTTTGTTTCCGATATCACCGCGCAATTCCAGCGCAGCGCCCGCACCATGCTCCAGGGTCCCATACACCTCACCCATGTGAGGATGTAATCTCTCCTGCCGCCTGCGGTCCCACAAAAAGCATGGGAGAAGGGAGCCTTCGTCTCAGATCCTTTTTAAAAGAAGGAAGAAGGGCCTCCCGAATCCAGCTCCCTCCCCATGCGGCCAGTACAATCAGGGCATCCGCAGGCACCTCCATCCATGGATTTCCTTTTCCCTTCTCCAGCCACAGAAAATGACGAATGCCCTTCGGTGTTTTTTGCAAGGACGCATCCAGAATCTCCCTGGCCCCCAGACCCAAAAGATCCAGAGGGAGGTCCATTTCCCGGGCAAGATTCTGGGCCAGGGAAAAAACCGCCGCTGCTGATTTTGTTCCCCCATGGCAGCACAGGATACTCTTCCAGGGTCTGGACACAACTGCGGGTATGAAAATGGGAAAGGGTGCCACTGCCGGAAGTTTTCGCATGCCCAGATCCGAGTACAGCCAGAGTCTCGTATCCAGGGGCACCGGGCAGGCCATATAATCATAATCCACAGGTATATCCGGCAAGGCCGGGGTGGTTCTGTGCCGGACTTCCAGAAACCGTGCATCCAGACCGACGTCAGCGAGAATCTCCGCCGCCCGTGCGGCTGCCGCAGAACGGCCAGCCCTTCCCCAGTCCTCTTCCCCAAGATCCACCTGCACAACACGGTTTTCAAAATACATGAGAAAACGGGGGGCTTCCGGTACATAAACCACAGGTGCGGCACCCAGCATGCGACAGAAAAAGGCGCTCTGCATCAGCGCTTCCCGACCCCTCGGAGAATCCTGATACACATGAAAAAAACGGGGATGCAACTCCAGGCTTTCCATCACATTTCTCCCGTCTGCACCCGCAGCTCCCTGCGGTAATGGTCCAGAAGCGTGGCCCTCGAAATCATCCCCATAAAACGGTGATTGGCCACAACCGGCATGCTGAACACCCCCCTTTCATCCATAATATCCAGCACCTCTTGCAATTCATCGTCCGGATGCACCACAGGTACATCCCTTTGCATCAGCTGCTCCATGAAAACCGTGTCATAGAGCATATCATCCAGCAGATAAGGCCGCACATCATCCAGATGCACCATGCCCACAAAACGGCCTGTGGCCTCATCCTCCACCGGAAAATAATTTCGCTTCGAGTGTTTCTGTAAATGCACAAAATCCCGCAACAGGAGGTTCCTTCGTATGGGAATGCAATCCCTTTCCATTATTTCCGGTATCCTCAGATCAAGAAGCACCCGCCGGTCCGTTCCCGGTCGTAAAAGCTCTCCCCTTGCCACAAGGTCCCTCAGATAGATGGAAGCCGGTTCTCCGAAACGGCACAGGATGGTGGAGAGGGCGGAGACCACCATCAGAGGCAGCATCACCTCATATCCCCCGGTAATTTCAAAAATCAGAAAAATAGCCGTCAGAGGGGCCTGAAGAACGCCCGCGAGCAATCCCGCCATACCCAGAAGGGCAAAACACCCCTCCCCCACCCACGCCACCCCAGGAAAAAGAAAAACCAGGATACGGTGATAAAGGAGTCCCGCCAGAGCGCCCATCACAAGGCTGGGGGCAAAAATCCCCCCAACCCCTCCCCAGCCCAGGGTGAAACTCGTTGCCAGCATCTTGGCCAGAAGGGCCAGAAGAACCAGCAGAATGCCCGTCCCGTACTGGCCTGCAATCATGGTACGGACCGCCTGGTATCCTTCCCCCAGCACCACGGGAAAAAAGATCCCGATTCCTCCCACAAAAAGCCCTCCCAGGGCGGCTTTGGTCCACAGGGAAAGCCCCATCCGCAACGCCGCCTGGCCGGAGAATGCATGCATGGCCCGCAGCCCCCGCATGATGGCGATGGCCACAATTGCGGTGATGATCGCAAGACCCGCTGCGGCCAGGGTATCATGAAGATGGACGCTGAAGGCCTGGCTTTCAAAGGGAATCTGATTGCCGTGCATCCTGCGGCTGACTTCCGTTCCCGCCACAGCCGCCAGCGTGATGGGAACAAGGTGGGTACTCCGCCATTGCCCGAGCAATACCTCCATGGTAAAAACCATGCCCGCCAAAGGTGCGTTGAAAATAGACCCAATGGCACTGGCTGCTCCACAGCCCACCAGAACCACGCGCTCTTTCTCATTTAATCTCAAAAACCTGCCGATGTTGGAGCCAATGGCGGATCCGGCCATGACCACAGGCGCTTCCGGCCCCGCAGATCCGCCGCTGCCAATGGTCATACTGCTGGCAAAAATCCTCGAAAAGGTGGAACGCAGACGGATCAGGCCCCCATGGCGACTCACTGCGTAAATCACCTCCGGAACCCCGTGCCCCCCGCCTTCCCGCACAATTTTTTCCATAAAAAAAACGGATACCCCGGCTCCCAGGGCAGGCAGCAGAAAGGCCCAGGGTGCTTTCCGGTATCCGGCGGCAAGGGAGGAAAATCCTTCTATGAGATGGTGCAGCGCCACAGCGGCCAACCCTCCGGCCACTCCCACGCCAATGGCCAGCAGGATCAAAAAAAGCTCAGGATCCATGCGGGTCCGAAACCCAATCCAGCCCGCAGTCACCCAACGTCCCAGGCTTCTCATGGGCTCTCGCTCCTACCCATCATATTCTTTTCCAGCTCCCGCACCGCTCCAA